>JAWKNW010000031.1 GCA_041391505.1 Rhodothermales bacterium | reverse complement strand
CCGTGCCGCCGAGCGCCAGTTCGGCCAGCTCGCCGGATGCGTACTCGAGCCGGCGGATGCCGTGCTGGATCTGCGAGGCGAAGCCCGCGAATTCCTGGCCGAGCCGGACCGGCGTCGCGTCCATGAGATGCGTGCGGCCGCTTTTTAACACGTCGTCGAAGGCGGTAGCTTTCGCCGTGAGCGCGGCCTGAAACCGCTTCAACGCCGGCACCAGCTCGCGCTCCAGCGCGATCCGGGCGGAGACGTGCATGGCCGTCGGGATCACGTCGTTCGACGATTGCGACATGTTGACGTGATCGTTCGGGTGGATGGCCTTGCTCCCCATCTCACCGCCCACCTTTTCGGTGGCCACGTTGGCGATGACCTCGTTGGCGTTCATGTTCGTCGACGTGCCGCTGCCCGTCTGGAAGATGTCGAGCACGAACTGGTCGTCGTAGTCGCCGTCCACCACGTGCTGGGCCGCGGCCACGATGGCGTCCGTCTTGGCGGCGTCCAGCAGCCCCAGGGCGTTATTGGCGCGCGCCGCGGCCTGCTTGATGAGGCCCACCGCCTCGATGAACAGTCTGGGGAAGCGCTGGCCGCTGATCGGAAAATTCTCGGCCGCGCGTTGGGTCTGCGCGCCGTAGAGGGCGTTGGATGGGACGCGAACCTCGCCGAGCGAGTCTTTTTCAATGCGATAATCTGACATGACGTATCGAGGCGGAATGGTGTTTTCGTGATTGCCGGACGTATACTCAGCGACTGCGCACAAGTTTGACGCCGGCGGGCGTCCCCCGCGAAGAACGGGTAAAACGCCGGCCGACCCTCAACCGAACCCTGAACTCAGTTCCATGGACGTTATTACAACGGTATCGGAGATGCAACGCCGCGCCGACGCGCTCCGCGCGGCGGGCACGCGGCTGGCGCTGGTGCCCACGATGGGCGCCCTGCACGAGGGCCATCTCGCGCTGGTGTCCCGCGCCCGCGACGCCGCCGGCCACGTCACGGTATCGATCTTCGTCAATCCCACCCAGTTCGTCGCCGGCGAAGACCTCGCCCGCTACCCGCGCCCCGTCGACGAGGATCTGCGCAAGCTCCGCGAGGCCGGCGTGGATACGGTGTTTCTGCCGGACGAATCCGCGATGTATCCGGATCGCGAGCGCGGTCAGCGCACCTGGGTGCTGACGGACCAGCTCGATCGCTACCTCTGCGGCGCCTTCCGCGACGGGCATTTTCGGGGCGTCACTACCGTGGTCACGAAGCTCGTCAATGCCTGCAAACCCCACGTTACGGTGTTCGGTCTCAAGGACGCGCAGCAGTTTGTGATCATCCGGCGCATGTTCTTCGACCTCAACGTGGATGTCGAAATCATTGGCGTACCGACCTACCGCGATCCCGACGGCCTCGCCGCGTCCTCCAGAAACGTCTACCTCACCCCCGCGCAGCGCGCCGAGGCGCCGGCGTTGTATCGGGCCCTGACGGCCACGCGCGCGGCCATCGAGGCCGGCGAGCGCGACGCGGCGGCCCTGCGCCGGGCGCTGGTCGACCGCCTCGAGGCCGTGCCCGGAGCCCGCGTGCAATACGCCGAAATCGTCGATGCCGAGGTGCTCCAGCCGGTCGAACGGCTCCAGGCCGGGGTGGACGTCCTGGTCGCGGTCGCCGTCTTCTTTGGCGCGACCCGGCTGATCGACAATGTCTTCGTCACGCCGCCGGCCGGCTGAGCGGCGTCGGCGGGCCGGCGAGGCTTTTTAGTGTGGGAGTTGGTACATTGGGGCACGCGACGCGTCGCCCACCAGCGCCCGCGCGTGTTTTATTTACCCACTCAGATTGGACCATCGAACGCATGCAGTGGAATTTGTTTAGTCCGGCGTACCCGATGCGCCGGCTCCTTATCGCGGTTTGCCTGGTCCTGGGACCTGTCTGCGCCCGGGATGCCTCCGCCCAGCAGCTTTTTCCGGCCCGAATCGATGACGCGTACGGCTACATCGACGCTTCCGGCCGCGTGGCGATCGAGCCGCGCTTCGATGTCGCCAGCGAGTTCGACGAAGGCCGCGCGCCCGTGCAGATCGGCGGCTTCTGGGGCTTTATCGACGAGCGCGGCGAGGTGGTGGTCGAGACCATGTACGAAAAGGTGTTTCCCTTTTCCGGCGGCTTTGCGCGCGTTTCCAGCCGCGGCAAGTGGTTCTTCATCGACGCCGACGGCAAGCGGCTGACCGATCAGACGTATGAGGCCAACCTCGATTTTTCGGAGGGCCTGGCCCCCATCAAACGCAAACGCAAGGGCAAGCCCCTCTGGGGTTTTGTGGCCGCGAACGGCGAGGAAGAGATCGTCCCTCGCTTCCAGAGCGCGCTTTCCTTCTCGGAGGGCCTGGCTCCGGTCGAGGAGAAACGGCAGATCGTCTTCGTGAAAACCGGCTCGCGCTGGGGATACGTCGATCGGGAAGGTAACTACGCGATCGAGCCACAATTCGACGCGGCGAAAGGGTTTTCGGAGGGCCTCGGGCTCGTGCATGTCGACGGAAGCTATGCGTTCATCGACAAGGCCGGCGCCATCCAGTTCACGGCGCCGTTCGGGCAGGTCTACAGCTTCTCCGAAGGGTTTTCGCGCATCTACGAAGAAGGGCTGTGGGGTTATCTGGATACATCGGGGGAAGTCGCCATCCCGTTGCAGTTCGACTTCGCGAACGACTTCTCCGAAGGGTTCGCGCTCGTGCGGTACGGCAACAAATGGGGCTACATCGGCACCGACGGCGTATACGTCATCCAGCCGCGCTTCGACCGCGCGTGGAGCTTCGAGGGCGGCCTGGCCCGCGTACAGATCGACGGAAAAACGGGCGATATCGACAAGCCCGGGATCCTGATCTGGCCGAACTGACGCCCGGCGTCAGTGCCGGCCGTTCGCCGGCCGCGCCGGTTCGCTCTCCGCGTGTTTTTCGTAGGCCTCGATGATGTCCTTGACGAGCCGGTGGCGCAACACGTCCTGCCGGCCGAAGCGGACGAACGAGATGCCTTCCACGGACTCGAGGATGTGCTGCGCCTGGACCAGACCGCTTTGCTCCAGGCTCGGCAGATCGGTCTGCGTCACGTCGCCCGTGATGATGGCGCGGCTGTTGGCCCCGAGACGCGTCAGAAACATCTTCATCTGCTGCCGCGTGGCGTTCTGCGCCTCGTCCAGGATCACGAAGGCCGAGTTGAGCGTGCGCCCGCGCATATAGGCGAGCGGCACGATCTCGACGATGTGCTGCTCCATGTAGGTGTTCAGCTTGTCGTGCGAGAGCATGTCTTCCAGCGCGTCGTAGAGCGGCCGCAGGTAGGGGTCCACCTTGTCGCGGAAGTCGCCCGGCAGAAAGCCGAGCCGTTCGCCGGCCTCCACCGCCGGGCGGCACAACACGATGCGTTTGACCTGGCGCGCCTTGAGGGCGGCCACGGCCAGCGCCACCGCCGTATAGGTCTTGCCCGTGCCGGCCGGGCCGACCGCAAACACGAGATCGTGCTCGCGCGCCACCGCGACCAGCCTTTTCTGGTTGGCCGTCTTGGCCCGGATCACCCCGCCGTTGGGGGTGAACAGCACCACGTCCTCCACCGAGGCATCCGGCAGCGACGAACCGCCGTCCGTGGAAACGGCGAGCACCGTCTCGACGTCGTTTTCGGTGAGTTGCTTGTTCCGGTTCAGCACGAGGATGAGTTCGCCGAGAACCCGTTCAACATGCTCTACATCCGTCGATGCGCCTCGCATCAGGATCTGATTGCCGCGCGCCGTGATCTGGGTGTTGGGGAAGGCCGCCTCAATCTTGCGCAGGTGGGTGTCGTTGAATCCGTACAGCAAAACAGGCTCAACGCGGTCGATGATCAGTTTTTTTTCTGTCAAATTGACGCCAGGCAAAAAGGGTAGATGGATGGGAGTCTAAACAGGGGGTACCGGGTATAACGGCGCGAGGTCTCACAGGTTTTCGAGGGGCCCCGAAAGGCCTCGCCCGGTGCAGATACTACTCCGTTTAATTTCGTTCCACAGATCGGGTTTCGGAGAGAACGAGCGCCCTCGGTCGTTTTCACCAACCCGCTGCCCGTAGCATGACTCCACGCGCGCTCGTCCTGGAATTTACGAAGATGAATGGGGCCGGCAATGATTTTATCGTTATCGATAACCGGTTCTATCATTTTAACGCCGATGAACTCTCCGACCTCGCCCGGCGGTACTGCCCCCGGCGGGTCGGCGTGGGCGCCGACGGCCTGCTGGCCTTCAGCGCGCCGGACGGCCCGGACGCCCACTATCGCATGAAATACTACAACGCCGACGGCAGCCTCGGCACCATGTGCGGCAACGGGGCGCGGTGCCTGGTCCGCTTCGCCCGGATGGCCGGCTTCGCCGACGAGACGCTGGTGTTCGAGTCGGACGCCGGCGTCTACCACGCCACCGCAGGCCCGGCCATGGACGATACGGTGCGCCTCTACGTCCGCCCCCCGGAACGCTTCAAACGGGCCGTCCGCCTCGCCTCGGAAAACGCCCGCAGCGCCGGCACCTGTCATTTTATCTGGACGGGCACCGAACACGCGGTCTGTTTCGTCGACGATGTGTCGTACGCCCCGATCGAACGCTGGGGGCCGGCCGTCCGGTACGATGCGGCGCTGCAGCCGGCGGGCGCGAACGTCAACTTCGTGCAAGTGGATGAGCGCGGCGACGAGAGCCACCCGGCGCGCATCACCGTTCGCACGCACGAGAAGGGGGTCGAGGCGGAGACGCTCGCCTGCGGCACCGGAGCCATGGCCTCGGCGGTCGTGTCGCGCCTTCAGGATCTGATCGACGTCGAGCGGGTGGAGGTGCACATGCCCGGCGGCGTGCTGGGAGTGGGCTTTGAACTCGATGGGGACGACATCAGCGGGCTCTACCTGGAAGGGCCCGCGGTGGCGGTCTTTCGCGGCACGCTGGAAGTCTGAGGGAGGCCCTCAGCGGGCATCGATGGCGCGCAGGAAGCGCTCCGACAGGGTGTAGACGGCCTGGAAATCGTCCCATTCGAGCGTGGCCGGCACGTCGTTCACGCTGTGGTAGGGCTGGGTCCCTTTGTTGGTATAGATGAAAAATCCTTCGATGCCGGCGGTCAGAAAGGGATAGTGATCGCTGTTGGGCGCGTTTGCGCGCTTGCCGATCCGGCTGATGCCCACGCCGGCGTTCGCCGCGTTCAACACGTCCAGCGCCTCGGGAAAGTCGCTGCCGCCCACGACGGTGATGCCGTCCTCGCCGGAGGCGACCATGTCCAGGTTGAGCACGAAGTCGATGGCTTCCAGCGGCACCGGCGGGTCGGCCACGAACGCGCGCGAACCGAGCAGGCCCTGCTCTTCGCCTGAAAACGCCACGAACAGCACGGTGCGGCCGAACGGCTGTTCGGCGCAGGCGCGGCTCAGGCCCAGCAGCAGCGCGGTGCCGCTCGCGTTGTCGTTGGCTCCCGGAAAAAAGACGTCCGGCCCGATGCGTCCCAGGTGGTCGTAATGCGCCATGACGACGAGGTAGCGATCCGCGGCGCGGGTTCCGGGGCACTGCGCCAGCACGTTGGCGCTCGTGGTCTCCTCATCGCGCGTCGTTTCGAGGGAATAGGCGATGCGGGGTGTCTCCGCCGGCCAGTACGAACGAAGGAGGAGGAAACCGGGGAGGGTGGTGTTCTGCGGAAAAGGGCCGTGCGACAGGTTATCCGTAAGAAAAACGACGGCGCGCGCGCCGAAATGCGCAGCGGCTTCCATGCGGTACAGCGTCGTGCGGCTCGCCGGGAGCAAACCCTCGGGCAGGGGGGAGGGCATGGCGTCGTCGAGCACCACGATCGCGTCGCGGACGTCGAGCCCCTCATAGGCATTCACGCCGGCGTCGGGCGCGTAGAGGCCCGAGCCGGCGATCACGACGCGGGCGTCGCCCGAAGCGTGCGCCGACGGGCTGGATGCGATGGGCAGAAAGCCGGCGCCGAGCGGAATCGCCGCGCCGTTGAGGGCGAAAACCGGCGCCTGACGGATCAGGTCGACGGTGAAGGAAAACGGTAGAAGATACGACCCGCCGACCGGGGCGAGGCCGGCTTCCTCGAACTGGCGCTCGATGTAGGCGGCCGCCCGACGATGACCTTCCCCCTCGTAGCCGCGTCCCTCCATCCAGGGAGCGGCGAGGGTGTCGACATCGCGCCGCGCGCGGTCGAGCACGGTCTGGGCCTGCGCCATGCAGGGCACGAGCAGGACAAGCAGGACAAAAGCGGAGCGAGGCGTCATGGCGCGGGGGCTTCGTACACGACCTTGCCGCCGACGACCGTCTTTACGATGCGGGCGTCGCGCAGGGTCTCGGGAGCAATACGGGTGAGATCGCGGTCGATCAGGACAAAATCGGCCGACATGCCGACGCGGAGCGCGCCGCGCTGTTCCTCGTCGAATGCGGCATAAGCTGCCTCGCGGGTGTAGGCGGCGAGCGCCTCTTCCACGCCGATCTTCTGCTCGGGCACCCATCCGCCGGGATGCGCCTCGTCGAGCGTGCGGCGCGTCACCGCGGCGTAGATGCCCTCCAGCGGCGTCGGAGGGGCGACGAACCAGTCGCTCCCGAAGGCGACATGCGCGCCGGCGTCGATCAGCGAGCGAAAGGCATAGGTCGTCTTGCTCCGCTCGGGCCCGATGACGCGTTCCGCCCAGCGGCCGTCGTCGATGGCGTGATACGGCTGCATGCTGGCGATCACCCTGAGCGCTGCGAAGCGCGGGATGTCCGCGGGCGCGATGTGCTGCGCGTGTTCGATCCGGAACCGGCGATCGCGCGGACCGTGGCGCGAGGCGGTGTCCTCGAAAAGGTTGAGCAGCGTATGGATGGCGCGGTCGCCGATCGCATGCACCATGACCTGGAGCCCCGCGGAGTCCGCGCCGGCGATCCAGCGGCGCAGATCGTCCTCGCTCTCGACAAAAAAGCCGCTGTCGCCGGGCGCGTCGGTGAACGGCTCGAAGAACGCGGCGGTGTGCGACCCGAGCGAGCCATCCACAAACCCCTTCAGCCCCCCGATGCGGACCCAGTCGTCGCCGCGCCCCCGGCTCGCGACGCGTTCGGCGAGGGCGGGCCAGGCGGCGAGCGGGGTGGCCGCGTAGATGCGGGTGGTGAGCCGGCCGGCGTCGCGCGCCCGCTCGAACACGTCCACATCCTGCATCGTGCCCATGTTGTACACGCCGGTGACGCCCTGGGCGTTGACGTAGGCCATCGCGGCTTCGAGCGCGCGGTCGAGCTGGGCCGGCGAGGGGTCGGGGACGACGCGCCATACGAGGTTCATGGCGTTATCCTTCAGCAGCCCGGTCGGGTTGCCGGCGTCGTCGCGGACGATCTCGCCCCCGAAGACATCCGCCGTGGCGGCGGTGACGCCGGCCGCCTCGAGCGCCCGCGTGTTGGCGAGCGCCATGTGTCCGTCGAGCCGGCTGACCCATACGGGGTGGTCTGGCGTGATCGCATCGATCCAGGCGCGCTCCGGCAGGGCGCCGCCCCAGTTTTCATGATCCCAATCGCCGCCGAGAATCCAGGTGCCGGCCTCCAGCGTGGCGGCGTAGTCGGCGATGCGGCGGGCAAAGTCCTCCGGGGAGTCGGCGTCGCGGAGCTGGACCGACGCGAGGCGCATCCCGCCCTCCAGGAAATGGACGTGGCTGTCGATGAATCCTGGCGCCAAGAACGCCCCGTGGGCATCCATCAGCGCGATGCCGGCGTCGAGGCCATCCAGCACCTCCTGCCGGCTGCCGATGGCTGCGACGACGCCCCGCTCGATGCGCATGGCCTCGGCCCACGGCGCGGCGGGGGCGGCGGTCCAGATGCGGGCGTTGACCACCGCGTAGGTGTCGGACAGGGGCGCGGCGGGGCGGGGTTGGCAGGAAGTGGCCATGAGGACGAGCAGCGCGAGCGCGAGAGGCGAGCGGGTCATGGGCGGTGGGGATGGGGCATGGCGCCGGTTGTTAAAAGGGCGTGCATCGTGCACGCCCCTGGTATCGAATCGGTTTCCGGCGGAGGCCGGCACGGGCTGCGCGCTTACTGCAGGAACAGCCGGCGGCGATCGTCGACATCGGCCTGTTCGCGGAGGGCGGTGAGCCACTGCGAGGTCACCAGCTGGCGGCGCTGCGTCAGCAATTCGTTGCGGAGCTGCTCGCGCTGGGCGTCGCCGAGGGCCGGCGGCGCGACGACTTCGGTGACCTGCACGATGAAGGCCGCGTTGGCGCCCTTGATGACGCCGGACGTTTCGCCCTGGTCCATCGCGAGCACGGTGCCCTTGAAAGCGAGGTCGTTGCCGAGTTCGCTTACGGCGCGGGTGTTGTAGGTCACCAGCGAGGCGACGCGGTGCGTGGTGCCGAGCGCGGCGGCCGCGCCTTCGAACCCGCCGGCGGCCACGGCGTCGGCGAGCTTCTTGTACTGAATCTCTTCCTTCATCGCCAGCTTGGCGCGGGGTTCGATTTCAGCCTTCACCTCCTCGAACGACCGATAGCCTTCGGGCTTGACGTCGACCAGCTGGGCCAGGATGAAGCTGTTGTCCAGCTCGACGACCTCGCTGAGCGCGCCGACCTTGCCGGCCTCCATCAGGTTGTGCAGCATGCGGCTGTTGCCGATGCCCGGGATGAACGCCTGGTCTTTCTGGACCTGGACCTCGCTGACGGTGAGGTTGCGGCGCTCGGCTTCGCCGGCGAAGTCATCCGCCTCGGTGGCAAAGTAGAGCAGGTCGTCGAGACGTTCGATGATGCTGCTTTCCGTGTCGATGCTCGGGGTGACGCGCTGGGCGTACACGGCGAGTTGCACTTCTTCGTTGCTGCGGGCAAGCACCTCGATGAGGTGGTAGCCGAAGTTGGTCTCGACCGGCCCGACCACCTGGCCGACGCGGGCGTCGAATGCCGCCTTGTCGAAGGGCTCGACCATGGCGCCCCGGCCGAACCACCCGAGATCGCCGCCCTTGCTCGCGTTCGAGTTGTCGCTGCTGTAGAGCTTCGCCATCGTGGCGAAGTCTTCACCGCGGCGGATGCGGTCGCGCACTTCGGTCGCCTGCTGGCGCGCCTGGTTCTTGGCGTTGTCGTCGCTGCCGGCGACGCGGAAGAGGATATGGCGGGCGCGGATCGACACCTCGTCGCCCGGGCGCGTGGCCTGGATCTTGATCATCCGGTACGAATCGCCCACGAGAAGCGGACCGACGATGCGGCCGGGCGTCAGGTCGTCGTACACGAGGCCGGCGATTTCCTTGTCGAGGTCGTCGGCGCGGAAGAACGCGCTGGAGTAGGGGATGTCCGAGGCGTAGCGGCTCAGGAAGAGCGAATCGTTCTCCGCCTGGGCGAAGTTCGTCTTGAGCTGCTCGAGTTCGTTCAGGATCGCGAGGGTGTCTTCCTTCGAGGGGACGCGCGGGACGCTGACGTACTTCAGGGTATAGGTTTCCTTCTGTTTGAAATCCTCCCGGTGCTCGTCGTAATAGCGGCGGACGTCGCGGTCGGCGAACGCGATCGAGTCGTCCGGCACGGCGGCGTAGCGGAGCGCGATGTAGCGGGTGTTGACCTTGCGGTTGCGGCGCTGGTATTCGTCCTCGACGTCCTGGTTGGATACGTGCACCGTCGCTTCCATCAGCTTCTGGAGCTTCTCGCGCCGGCGAACGTCGCGCAGCTGCTCCTCGAAGACCACCCAGCTCTGGCTCGCCTCGGCGTCTTCCAGATAGCTGCGGATGAGGTTGCGGTCGACGCCGCCCTGGCCGTCGCTGAAGGCCGGCGTGCTGACGACCATCGGGTGCGGGTTGTCGCCCAGGACGAGGTCGTAGAGCTCTTCGTCCGTCACCGTGATGCCCAGCCGATCCATCTCGTGCTCGATCAGGAGGCCGTCGACGAGCTGGTTGTAGACCATGTCCCGCGTATTGTCCAGCATCTGGGGCGACATGCTCTCGCCGTTATTGCGCTGGTAGATCTCGAGCTGGTTGTCGAGTACGTTGCGGTACTGCTCGTAGCTGATGGCGTCGCCGTCGACCACGATGATGTCGGTACCCGTCGACCCGACGACGTCGAACATGCCGGTATCTTGCAACATCCACAACACACCGAATGAGAGGACGAGGAAGTACAACACATACTTCGTGTTCTCCCTCATTTTGTTCATCATTCCCATAGGAGACTCTAACCGCTAATGATTGTGCGCAATCAGGCGTAGGATGCGCCTTTGCCGCATGCTGGAAAGCCGCTACGTGGGGTTTTGCTCCCGGACGCCGGCCGATTCAGGAGGCAGGCGTACAGTAGCGTCGATTTTCGAGCGGACTGATACTGCGCGGCTCCCGATTTGTTCGATCGGGGATGGCGAAACCCTGAAGAATTGGCTTTCGGGCGCTGCGGGGGGAAGCGGCGCCTCAGCTGACGAGCGATTTGCTCTGGGCCAGATGCGTGCGGAGCGTCATGAGGATCTTGCCCAGGATCTGGGAAATGCGGGCTTCGGTGAGGCTGAGCAGCTCGGCGATTTCGCGGAGCGTCAGGCTTTCGAAGTAGTAGAGGGCGAGGATCGTCTGCTCGCGTTCGGGCAGTTCCTTGATGAGGGTGCTGAGGTAGGCGTGGAGCGACGCCTTCTCGATGCGGTCGAACGCCAGCATGGCGTCGTCGTTGGGGAGCGTCTCGACGACGGTCTGTTCGCCTTCGCTGCTCGCGGTGTCGTAGAGCGAGAGCGCGAACCGGCACTGGGCGTCGGTGAGCAGGGTGTGGTAGTCCGGCAGGCTGAGCCCGAGGTATTCGGCGACTTCGTGGTCGTTCGGCTCGGCGCCGAGCGACTGCCGGAGCGTTTCGACGGCCTGCTGGGCCTCGGCGAGCTGCCGGCGGCGTTCGCGGGGGAGGGCGTCGATCGACCGGAGGTAGTCCACCAGGGCGCCCCGGATGCGGCCGTACGCGTAGGATACGAACGGGGTGCCCCGTTCCGGATCGTAGCCGTCCAGCGCCTGCAACAGCCCCAGCAGACCTACGTTTTCCAGATCCTCGCGGGAGGCGAGCGGGTGATCCGGAATGCTCAAACGGCCAACCAGTGAGCGAACCAGGGGAACGGCCGCGACAACGACCGCCTCCCGGTTCTTCGGGGTTGGTTCTGCCGCATGGAGCGCAGCGAGGCTTTGGAGATCTTGCGTCATTGGGACGTACTACGTAATCGGGTACAAGGGAAATGCGGAATCGTTTGTGGATCCTGGCCCGGCGCTCAGCTCTCGTGCACCGTTTCCGACGCCACCTTGGCGTCTTCGGTCTCGCTGGGGACGGGGACGGCGTGGAGGATGCGGTGAATCAGGCTGCCTCCGATTGTGAGCGTGAGGTAGACCATCAGTCCGAGTCCGACACTCACGAAGATCGTGCGCTCGATCGAGGCATTGTTCCAGATCAGATTCAGGAAGCTGATGACGCCGATCAGGCCGCTGAGTTGTATGAAGAGGGCTTGCATCGCTCGATGAAAAGAGGTGAAGGTAACTCGTTGAAAAAGTACAAGATGTATGCCAGTGGCCGGGGGTGTCGGGCGGCCGGCGGATCACGCCGGCGCCGCGCCGGCCGGTCAGTTGAGGCTGATCGCTTCCAGAGCGACCTGGCGCCCCTCCGACAGGTTCTGCGACATGGCGCGAAAGGCTTCCTGGACGGGGCCGGACGTGCGCACGGCAGGCTCCTGAACGGACACCGAGCGCCGGATGAGCGGGGAAAAAGGTACCCAGCCCAAGTAATTTGTTGCCCGGCCGGTGAAGTGCCTCGTGACCTTGCTGAACCGGTCCGCCACGCTCGTCGCCTCCTCCTCGGAGTCGGCGAAATTGACGACGGCGCACATCGGGTAGTCGGGGTCGTACTCCCAGATCATCCGGGCGAGGCGGTAGGCGTCGGAGATGGCCGTCGGCTCGCCGACGAGCACCAGCACGCCGAGATCCGCCCGGTCGAGGGCCCATCGCACGGCGCCTTCCGTACCGGCCGGCGCGTCGAGGATGATGTAGGCATGGTCGCGCCGCAGCTCGTTCAGCAGCGCGTCCAGCGCGCCGAAGAGCTTGGTCTGCCGCGCCTGCGGCCGGCCGGCTTCGTTGGCGCCGAGGACCAGGGTGATGCCGGATGCGGTGCGATGCAGGACCTGCTCCTTGCGGGCCGTCTGCTGCACCCATTCGAAAACGCTTCCGGCAGGCTGTTCGTTGAGCAGCAACGCACACGCTCCCTGGCCCAGATCCACATCGATGAGGGCGACCTGATGGCCCTGGGCTGCGAGCGTTTCGGCGAGGTTCACACTCAGTATGCTCTTGCCGACGCCGCCTTTGCCGCTCGTAACGGCTATGATCGTTGAACTACGCTTCATGTTATACTGGAATGGCGCGTTGAGCGTGGACACGTCCAACACGGGAGAATGGCAGGACTACATGAGATGCATCATCTCCTCGACGAACCAGCTCGGCGAGAAGGCGCCGACGCCGTCCGGGATCCGGGGGCTCGACGAGGCGAACTGGACGGGCAGTTGCATCTGCATCATCCATTCGGCGATACGTCCCCAGCTCCGCGTTTCGTCGAGGTGCGTGAGGGCCACGGCGTCGGGCTGGAGAGGCATCCGCCGGAGCACGTCCGGGTCGAAGTCCTCCAGCGCCCGCGTGGCATTGAGCACGAGGTGGACCTGGAGCGGCAGC
This sequence comes from Rhodothermales bacterium, assembly GCA_041391505.1. Classification (NCBI taxonomy): domain Bacteria; kingdom Pseudomonadati; phylum Rhodothermota; class Rhodothermia; order Rhodothermales; species Rhodothermales bacterium. Next base: position 47,499 of record JAWKNW010000031.1, on the reverse strand, counting down.
ATGGGCTCCACGATCCGTTTGAGGTACTGCAGCGTCTTCCGCGCCGACGCTTCGTGGACGGGAAGCGGGGGCGTATCGATCAGCACCTTCTCGAAGGACTGCGCGCGATCGAGCGCCTGCGTCATCTCCTCGGGGGTACGCACGCTCTGCACGGGAATGCCGAACTGACGGAAGAACTCCGTCGGGTTCAGGTAGGGCAGGGCGCGGTCGTCTTCGGGGTAGATCGAGATGACGGTGGTCTGGTGCCGGCCGAAGAAGCTCGGGTGTTTCGCCAGCTTGAGGAGCGTCGACGTCTTGCCGGCGCCGCTGGGGCCGATCATCATGAGCGGACCGTTATAGCGCTTGGGCACCGTACACTGCAGCGCGAGCCGGATTTCCTGGGCGAGCGCCCACCGCACCTTCTCCCGATCTCCATCGGGCTCGTAGCCCCGGTTGATCAGGTTGTCGAAGAGCCGGGTGACCGTCGAGGGCCGCATGCCCTGCCGCAACAGCTTGGTGTAGTAGATGTTGGCTACCCAGCGCTGTCCGGCGCCAATGATCGAGCTTTCGAAGCGGCGGTCGAGCAGGTCGAGCCGCTCGTGCAGCACGCGCAGCTGGGCCTCCAGCAGCTCCTCCAGCCGTTCGGGCAGCGCCGGCACCAGCGACTGCGCCGGCTGCGGCAGCTGCGTGCCGTTGAAGAGCGTGTTGCGCCCGGCCTCGCGGCCGGCGGCCGGGCTCGGCACGATCGCGCGCGGCTCGACCGGGATGCTGGCCGAGGGCGGCAGGTCGTAGGAAAAAAGCCCATCGCCGGAAGAAACGTCCTCGCCGGCCGGCACGAAACGGGGGGTCTCGACCTGGACGCGCTGGCGCGCCCGGTTGCGACCGTATCCGTAGCCGGCGGCGACGGGTTCGTTCAGCGCGGGCGTCGGAGCACCCTGCGTCACGCGGCGGCCGGCGTTCAGGTTGGCCGGCACGTCCACCATCACCGTGATGCGCGCCGGCGCATCGCCTTCGGCGGGAATCGATTCTAACAGCACCACGTCGTCGCCCAGCAGTCGACGCGCTTCGATCAGCGCCGCGTGGATGCTGGGGCCGGTCAGCGTTTTAACTTTCATGAAATGCGAAAACCTTGGAGTGGTAAAAAGGCCGCTCGAAGCCCGCGCGCGGGCTTGCCGGCTAGCTCATTTTTAATGACTCGAGAACCTCTACCGACACGTTGGGAATCAGGTCGTTGTAGGACAGCACCGTGATGTCGGTCAGCATCGGGGAGAGGAAGTTGAACAGCGTGGCCCGGAGCACGGGAGATGTTAGAAGCACCGGGGCATGCGCATTACTGATAAGCTTTTTGGTCAACCGATCGGCCTCCTTGACGAGGCGTTCCATTTCGGTTTGCTGTAATCCCAGGGTGCTCGGATTGAGTTCGCCCTGTTGTGCCTTTTCGAGCAACAGTTGTTCCAATTCAGGCGCCAGCACGAAGGCGTGCAGCTTGCCGTCGGTGATGGCGTACTGCCGGCTTATCGTGGCGGAGAGCGAGGCGCGGACGTACTCCGTCAGCACATCGATGTTTTTGGTCTGTGTCGCATGGTCCGCCAGCGATTCGAGGATCGTGACGAGGTCGCGGATCGGCACCGTCTCCTGCAGGAGGCGCTTCAGGACTTTCTGGATCGCGCCCACCGAGAGCACGTTCGGCAGCAGTTCCTCGACCAGCGCCGGCGACGTTTCGGCAACCTTGTCCACCAGCTTCTTCACTTCCTGCCGGTCGAGCAGGCGGTACGCGTTCTTGCGGAGGACTTCCAGGAGGTGCGTCGTGATGACGGCCGGCCCCTCGACCACCGTCAGGCCGAGCCGCTCCGCCTCGGGCAGGTTGCGCTCGGCGATCCACAACGCCGGCAGGCCGAACGTCGGGTCCTTGACCTTGATGCCGGCGGGCGGATTCTTGATGTCGTCCGGCAGGAGCGCGAGGTAATAGCCGGGCATGATCTCCCCCTCGCCGATCGGGTTGCCGCGCAGCTTGATGACGTACTGGTTGGCGCCCATGCTCACGTTGTCGCGAATGCGGACGGGCGGAATCACGATGCCGAGTTCGAGCGCGAGCTGCTGGCGCAGCATGCGGACGCGGTCGAGGAGGTCGCCCTGCTGGTTCGGGTCGACGATCGAGATCAGGGCGTAGCCGATTTCGAGTTCGAGGGGGTCGACCAGGAGCAGGTCGGTCGGGGTATCCTGCGCCTCCGCCGGCGCCGGCGTGCCGGCCAGCGTGGCCTGCTCGTCCGCCGCGCGGCGTTCCTGCAGGATGCGCTGGCGGCCCAGCAGCACCGTGGCGCCCGAGAGCAGCCAGAAGGGGAGGAGCGGCAGCCCCGGCACGAGGCCGAGCGCCGCCAGGAAGACGCCCGTGAGCAGAATCGGATGCGGTTTGTTGAAGAGCTGGGTCTTGAACTCGTTCGCCCAGTTGCTCTCGTTGCTCGCCCGGGAGACGATGAGACCGGCGGAGGTCGAGATCAGCAGCGACGGGATCTGGGAGACGAGGCCGTCGCCGATCGAGAGGAGGACGAAGTTTTCGCCGGCTTCGGGGAAAGACATGCCGAGCTGCAGCATGCCGACGACGAGGCCGCCGATGATGTTGATGCCGGTGATCACCAGCCCCGCGACGGCGTCGCCGCGGACGAACTTGCTCGCGCCGTCCATCGCGCCGTAGAAGTCGGCTTCCTTCGACACCTCCTCGCGGCGCTGACGCGCCTCGGTTTCGTCGATCAGGCCGGCGTTCAGCTCGGCGTCGATCGCCATCTGCTTACCCGGCATGGCGTCCAGGGTGAAACGCGCGCCCACCTCCGCGATACGGCCGGAGCCCTTCGTGATGACCACGAAGTTGATGATGACGAGGACCAGGAAGATGATGGCGCCGACGACGTAATTCCCCGACACCACGAATTCGCCGAAGGCCGTGATGAGCTTGCCGGCCTCGCCCTCGCTCAGGATGAGCCGGGTGGAGGCGACGTTCAGCGAGAGCCTGAACAGCGTCGTCATCAGCAGCAGGCCGGGGAAGATGGCAAATTCGAGCGGCCGGACGGCATAAAACGCCGTCAGCAGGATGCCGAGGCTGAGCGCGATATTCGTCGCCAGCAGCATGTCCAACAAAAAGCCCGGCAGCGGCACGATCATGACGAACAGAATCATGATCATGGTCGCGGCCATCATGCCTTCGCCATTGAACAACTTGAATGCAGGGGGTTCGAGCGTGGGCTGCCCGGACGGGAGTAGACGTGCCAAGGTGCGTTGCGTTGTCGTTCACCGCCTGAAAGGGGCCGGCGAACGGAGGTTGAATGGCCTGTTCATCCCACTCGGGGGATGGTCTTCTTTCGCTTTCGGTAGATCGAAGCGAGGATCGTTGCCACGGCAGGATAGAGTTCCTCCGGGATGATTTGCTCTTCGGGAACGCTGCGATACAAAGCGCGGGCCAAGGGCGGCTCCTCGATGACGGGGATGCCATTCTCAATCGCCAGTTCACGAATGCGGAGCGCGCGTTTACGGATGCCTTTCACGAGCACCTGCGGCGCCGGCGCGACGCCGGGGTCGTACCGGAGGGCGACGGCGTAGTGCGTCGGGTTGGTGATCACGACGTCGGCCTTGCTCACCGCGTGATCCAGCCGCGGCCGGCGCAGCAGCTTCATCGCCAGCTTGAACCGCTGTTTCTTGACCTTGGGGTCGCCTTCCGACTGCTTCCGCTCGTCCTTCACTTCCTGCTTGGACATCTTCAGGTTCTCCTTGAACTTGTGCCGTTCGTAGACGAAATCCAGCGCGCTCAGGAAACCGAGCATCGCGATCATCTTGAAAGACAGGCTCATGAACCACCCGGTAGCCGTCGAGAGGATGAGCGGCAGGGGCTGGGCATGCAGCAGGACGATCTGCGGCATGAGGCCGGCGATGTGGAAATAGGCGATCGGACCGACGATGGCGATCTTCAGGAACGACTTCAGAAAGTTGAAGAGGCCGGAGGCGGAGAAGATGCGCTTCGCGCCGTTGATCGGGTTGATCTTCTTGAATTTCGGGGCCAGCGGCTTGCCGGTGAAGTTCCAGCCGGACTGCACCAGGTTCAGCACCACGCCCGAGATCATCAGAATCAGCAGAAAGGGCATCACGACCCCGGTGACCTCGATGATAAGGTCGTGCAGGAGCGACTGGACCGAGGCGTTGTTGAGGTTCGTCCGGCTCGATGCGAGCAGCAGATCCCCCATAATCACTTTCATCCGTTCGAACCCCCATCCCGTTCCCATGGCCAACACGTTCATGCCGATCAGGAGCATGCCGACGGAGAGGACCTCCTGCGACTTGAACACCTGACCTTCGCTGCGCGCGGTGGCCTTTCGTTTTGATGTAGGGTCTTCTGTGCGTTCGTCTTTTTCTGCCATCGTCTACGGCGGCGATGCCGCGCTGTCGATCCGGAAAAAAGGGCGGTGTGCCGGCATGCTTTTGCCGGCTATCGGGGAGCGATCGCCTCGATCATGGACATCATGTCGTCCAGCATCTGCATGAACATCTCGGGGACGACCGGGATGAAGTGCTGGATGTAAAAAAACGTGATCGAGATGCCCACCAGGAGTTTCAGGGAGAGGCTCAGCGAAAAGATCTCGGCCTGCGGCGCGACGCGCGCGAAGATGCCGAGCGTCATGTCGACCAGGAAAATGGTAATCATGAAGGGAGAAGCGAGCCGGAGCGCCGTCATGAAGAGGCGGCCCGTCCACGTCAGCAGCATGTCGCCGGCCAGGTGCAGGTCCGCGCCGGCCAACGGCACCACGTAGAACGAGCTGTTCAGCGCCCTGAACATCTGGTGGTGCCCGTCGAGGATCAGGAAGAGGAGGAAGGTCGTCATGATCAGGAAGTTGCTGATCGGGTTCGACGCCTGGCCGTCGGCCGGGCTGATGACCTGCGAAATGCTGAACGCCATCTGCAGCCCGATGAAATCGCCGGCGAACCGGATGGCGAAAAAGATGAACCGGGCGGACATCCCCAGCACCACGCCGGTCAGCCCCTCGATGATCACATAATAGGCGAGCGCGACCGGCACCGTCGGCGTCAGGCCTTCGGGCATGGGTACGATGCCGGCCAGCGCATAGGCGAACAGCACCGCAAACAGGATCTTGACCTGCACCGGGATAAATTTCTGCTCATAAAACGGCGCCGCCATCACCAGCCCTGCGATGCGCACGAACACCAGAAAGGTGTAAAGCAAATATTCCGGATCGAGGATAGACAAGGTGGATCACGCGGTGATAGGGCGCCGGTCGGCGATGCGATACCGGGATGCCGGATGCCGGATCGTTTCAAACAAGGGGGACGATCTTGCCTGGCGCAAGCTCTCCCGGCTGCCTACCGGCTGACCTGCGGAATGAACTGCATGACGTGCGTCGTGAAGTCGGTCAGCATCTCGAGCATCCACGGTGCCAGCAGCAGCATGACCAGCGCGATGGCCAGGATTTTCGGGATGAACGAAAGGGTCATTTCCTGAATCGAGGTCATCGCCTGAAAAAGGCTCACGAGCAGACCCACGACGAGCGCCGTCCCCAGCAGGGGGGCGATGATCAGGATGGCGGTGCGGATAGCTTCCTGCACCCAGAATAGCGCGACGTCGGTGTTCATGATTGGCGATTAGCGATTACAGATTACAGATTACCGATTTGCGATTTGCGATTTGCGATTTGCGATTTGCGATTTCATGTCCCCGTATAGCCCCGGATGACGGACTCGACGATCAGGTACCAGCCATCCGACAGCACGAAGAGGAGGAGCTTGAGCGGGAGCGACACCATGATCGGGGGGAGCATCATCATGCCCATGCCCATCAGGACGCTGGCCACGACGAGGTCGACGATGAGGAACGGGAGGAAGATCATGAAGCCGATCTGAAAGGCGATCCGCAGTTCGCTGATGACATAGGCCGGGATCAGGATATGAAGCTGGACGTCGTCCGCCGAGTTGAACGTGGTGACGTTCGCCAGGTCCATGAAGAGCATGAGGTCCTTCTCGCGCGTCTGGGATAGCATGAACGCCTTCATCGGCGTGAGCGTGAGGTCGAGCGCTTGCTTCTGCGTGATCTCGCCGGCGATATAGGGGGCAAGCGCCTCGTCGTGGATCTGGGAGAGCGTCGGGTGCATGATGAAGAAGGTCAGGAACAGCGCCAGGCCGGCGATGAGCTGCGAGGGCGGGGCCTGCTGGGTGCCGAGCGCGGTGCGGAGCAGGCCGAAGACGACGATGAGCCGGGTGAAGCTGGTCGTCATGATCACAATCGCAGGCGCGACCGAGAGCACGGTGAGCAGCAGCAGGAGCTGGATCGGCAGCGCGTAGTCCTCCTCGCCGTCCGCCTGCTGGATCTGGGGGAGGATGTTGAAGGTCGGCGTGGGCGCGTTGGCTGGCGGCGCGGTCTGGGCCGAGGCCGGGCGCGGCAGCGCGAGCAGGGCCGTGAAGACGAGGAGCAGGATCGTTCCCGCTCCGCCTAGCGAGCGGAAGAAATCAGTTGCCATTGGAAGTGCGGATGGCGCGGTAGAGAAAGGTGGTGAAGTCCGGCTTGTCGGCCGGCGCGGGCGCCTCTTCGGGCGCGTCGGGGACGTCGGGAAGCCGGTCGATGAGCGCGATCTGGTTGGCGGTCACGCCGAGGAGCAGCGTCTGGCCGGCGCATCGCACGATATGCAGTTCCTGGCCCGGGCCGAGCGTATGCCGCGCGAGCGTCTCGATCGGCTGGGGCGCCGGGGGCGTCATGCCCATCTGCCGGTAGCGGAACGCCGCGAAGCCGAGGAGGCCGGCGAGCACGAGGCCGGCGAGCCACGGACCGTAGGCGAAGGGTTTAGCCGCGTCCGCTTCGTCGGGGCGCGCGGCGACCGATCCGCCGTTGTCGGTGAACAGCCGGCTGGAGTCGCGAAACGTGGGGGAGGACGGCTTGAGTTGCAGCGCCACCCAGAGGAGCATGAGGGCGGTGGCGAAAAAGAGGATGCGCTTCAGAAGCGACCGGTTGAGCGGGGGCTGGCCGGTCGCGGGAGGGCCCGGAAGGAATGGGAAGAATTTGCTCACGATCTGGCACGATGTTCATGCGGAGGAGGGCGCTGCTGCCCGAAAGGGCAGGCGCCCGAGACGCATGGGCCAGATTGCGAATACGGTGCCAGCCGGCGAGGCCGGCTGGCCTGGTTACATAAAGGCGCCGGCGCGCTGCCGCGTGGCCGCCAGGTTGGTGACGCGGACGCCGAACTGCTCGTCGATGACGACGGCTTCGCCCTCGGCGATGAGCCGGCCGTTTGCATAAATCTCGAGCGGTTCACCGACCAGTTTTTCCAGCTCGATGACGCTGCCCGTCGTGAGGCGGAGGACGTCCGACAGCGGAATGTCGCGACGGCCCAGCTCGACGGTGACGTTGAGTTCGACCTCGGCCAGCATCTGAAAATTGCCGCCGGTCCCCTCGTGAACAATGCGCTCCCTGCCCAGGTCGGGGAAGGCAGCCTGCGAAACGTCCACGGGACGCTGGGCGGGTGACGGTGATCCTAGCATAACGTCTTCTTCTAGATCGGAAGGAGGTTCAGGTAATGCGGAAAGGATCGCGTCGGACAACGAGATGACGCCGGTGAAGGTGTCGGCCTCGGTGCGGAGTTCGAAAGCAATGCGGATCAGGCTGTCGGCCAGCCGGCCGGCGGGGATTTCACCCCCCGGAGGCAACGCCTCGAAATACACTTCCGGAATCGAGATGCTGCGGCCCAGCACGTTGCGCACGGACCCGAAGGCCTGCGAAGCGAGCTCGACAAACAGGTCGGCCGAATCCGGATCGGTCGGCGATAGCTCGATACCGAGCATCGACTGCGAGAACGGGGCCAGCCAGTCTCCGGGAAACTGAATGGCAAACCCTTCGTCGCCTGAGCCCTTGCTCAGCACCGTGTACAGGGTTGCCGCATCGCTCGCGATCTCCGCCGGCGTCGCCGCTGCCGGAGCTTTCGTCGTAACGAGCGTTTCTTTTCCGAGGAGAGTGCCGACGAAGTCGCCAAGGCTTTCGGCAGCCTGATCGGCATAGTGCGCCAGGATCTGCGGGTCACTCATTTTTATTCGTCCCTGAAATATCAGTGTCTAAGATCTCAACGACGCGGACTGCGCGCTGATTGCCAGATTTGCCTGCGCTAGCCTTGAATTTCGGCAGCTCTCCTATATAGACCTTTATCGGCTCGTCGGCTCTGTTCTTAAGTAGAATCACATCGCCTTCGGACAAACCGAGCAGATCCGTTATGCTGAGCGTTGTTCTGCCGAGTTCGGCGCGCATCGACACGTCCATGGTCTGGAGCGTGAAGTTGTACTCGTCCCGCACGTCGGAGGGGACTTCCGTCGTGGCGCTCGTGAGCCACTGTTTCATGCCGGCGCGGCCGAGTACCCGCTCCAGCATGATGTAGGGGTAGCAGACGTTCATGAACGAGTGGTGTTCGTACACCCGCACCTCGAACGTCCCGATGATGGCCGGCTCGGAGCCGGGGATGATCTGCACGAATTCGGCGTTGGACTCGAACGCCGACTCACGGAACTGCATTTCGGCCACCTGCGACCACGCCTTTTCCAGCTCCTGGAACGCGCGCGCCATCACCTTGCTCATGATCCGCTGTTCGATCTGGGAGGTCTCGCGCGGTTTGCGCAGGAACCGCCCCGTGCCGCCGAACAGCTTCTCGATCGTAAAGATCACCAGCCGCGGATCCATCTCGAACACGAGCTGCTGGCCGCGATCCACCACCTCCACCACGAACAGGGCGGAGGGGTGCGCGCTCGACATCACGAATTCCGAATACAGCACCTGATCCATCGCCGTCAGCGTGATTTCGACGATGGTGCGCAGCTGGGCGGACAGGTATACGGACAGGTCGCGGGCGAACGCCTCGTGCACCTGGTTCATGACCCGCATCTGATCCTGGGAGAACAGGCGCGGTCGTTTGAAATTGTACGGGCTGACATTGCGGTGGAGATCCGCAAGCATCAGCGAATTGAGTTCATCGAGGTCCAGGTTTTTGGCCTCGTCCTCATCACTGACCCCGAGAAGGGCGTCAATCTCGTTCTGATTGAGCAGCTTGGACATGGGCGATCTGAATTGGCAATCGACGTGAACGGGGCGGTGCGCCGGACGGGGACAGGAGATGCAGGGTCCCGGTCGGCTCGTTGAGCGGGGCGCCCGATGCGCATGCCGGCGCGATCATCGAAAATCACGCCACACCACGAGGGCCCTCAAAGCGGCCCGCAGGCCGGCCGTGTGCGTCGATTGGGGAGGGACGATTCGTCCCCGAAATGAAAGAATTGCCCGTTCTACTGGAGCACGTACTGCGTGAAGTAGAGCCGGCTGACCTCGCCTTCCGTGACGATGCCGTTCACGGCCTGACGCAACTCGTCCTTGATCGTGTTGCGCTGTTCGATGGCGGCCAGCTCCTCCACGGTGCGGCGGCCGAGCAGCTTGATGATGGTGTCGCGGACGACCATCTCGCGGGACTTGATGCTCTCGAGCTGCGCCGGCTCCACCGATTCGATCCCCAGGCTCACCATCAACAGACGCCGGCCGTTCGAGTCGGCCGGGTTGACGACAATGTTCGAGAGTTCCATGAACTCCCCGTACTGGATGCCTTCCTCTTCGGCCGCTTCCTCTTCCTCGCCCTCGCCGCCGATCCCGAGGTTGTAGGCCACCTGGGCGATGGCCGGATATTTCGAATAGGACAGGAAGGCGCCGGCGCCGGCGGATACCAGCAACAGCGGCAGCAGGATCATGATAAAACCGCCGCCCTTTTTCTTCTTGTCGCCCTCTACGGCGTCAGGATTGTTTGCTCCCTGGTCTTCGGTTGGTTCTGCCATTGGTTCAAACTGATTAAGAGCTCAATACGACGATTCCGGCTGCGTCCCTCCGGCGTGCGGTTGGACGCGACAGGCTGGAATTCGCCCTTGCCGATGGCCTGGTAGTGGTCCGGCGGAAGGGCCGATCGCTGCGTGAGCAAGAACCGAACCACCGACGCCGCGCGCGACGCCGAGAGCTCCCAGTTGGAGGGAAAGGCCGATGTCCGGATGGGAATGTTGTCCGTATGGCCGATTACGGTCAGCGTGTTGCTCGAATCGGAGGCCACCGTCGCGATTTTGGCCAGCACCCGCTGCGCCGTGCTCAGCAACTGGGCGCTGCCGGAGGAAAACATGACCGAATCGGTGATCACAATGTGCACCGTCGATTCCTTGTAGTTGACCTCCACGTGGCCCTGAAGCCCTTCCTCCTCGATGAACTCCATCAACGACTCGACCCGCTCCGCCTGCTCGCGTTTTTGCTCCTCGGCGTCCTGCGGATCGTCCTGCGGGATAACCGGGATCGGCTGTGCGTTGTCGAACACGCTCTGCCGGCCCTTGAAGTAGCTCATCGCCTCCATCAAGCGGTCTTTCTTGATCTCGGACATGGCCACGATCATCACGAAGAACGTGAGCAGCAGCGTCACCATGTCGCCGTACGTCACCAGCCAGAACGGGGCTGATGGGGCAGGTTCTTCTTCGATCTCAGCCATACGATTAGCGATTAGCGATCACGGATTTGCGATCGGCGATGTGTGAAACGCGGTCCTTGCCTGCATCCCGAAGCCAACGGACTTTGCGCACGGTGCACGTTCAGGGTGCACGTTGCCTAGGCTTCTTCTGCCTGGGCCGGCGTGGCGACCTGGCTGAGTTCGCTTGGCGTCAACAGGTTTTGCAGGCGCTTCTGGATCATGCTCGGGCTGTCGCCGCGGACGATGGCGAGCACGCCGGTGCGGACCAGCTCGCGCATCCGAAGCAGGGCGGCCACCTGGAGCTTGCGTTTTTCGGCGAAAGGGAGGAAAAACAGGTTCGCGATGAGTGAGCCGAGGAACGTGGTCACGAGGGCGACGGCCATGCCGGCGCCGATCTGCGAGGGGTCCGACAGGTTGCCCATCATCTGGATCAGCCCGATCAGGGTGCCGATCATCCCGAACGCCGGCGCGTTGGCGCCGAACGAGGTGAAGAGTTTCACGGCGAACGACTTCTCGTTCAGCTCGGTTTGCAGGTTGGCCTGCATCATCTCATCGATCTCCCGCTCGTCGATGCCGTCGACGGCCATCTCGAGGCCGAACTTCAGGAAAGGGTCGTCGATCTCCTCGAGCCGGCGGTCGAGCGCCAGCAGGCCCTCACGCCGGGCGATGCGGGACAGCTCGCCGAACTCCTCGATGTATTTGCTGAGGGGAGGGAGGCTGAACGAGAAGAAGTCCTTAAAGGCCCCCGGCATCATCTTCAGCTGATCGAAGGTGTAGTTCACCATCATGCCGGCCCCTGCACCGCCCACCACGAGCATGAAGGATGCGGGATCGAAAAACGTCGCCCATCCCGTCCCCATGAAGATGGCGCCATAGACGAGCAGGAGACCTGCGCCGAGGCCGGCAACTGTTGATTTTTCCATGATGCTTCGTACGAGAGAGTGCCATCGCTGCGCGCATCACGATGCGCGCCCGGGTCCTGGTTCTGCGTTTTCACCATGCAACTGCCGGGGCCGGGGCCGCGGAGCTGACGGGGGACTCATGGACCCTGTATCGGCCGGGTAAGACGAAGGTTAATGTGAAATGCGCGTTGGAAAGCGAGCGATCAGGCCGCGTTGGCCGTCGCGCGCGCCAGGCTGCGGGTCAGCACGGGGGCGATATGGTCAAGCGCCAGCGTGGCGTCCGCGAGGCCGGCGTCGAAGACGGCCTTGGGCATGCCATAGATCACCGAACTGCCTTCATCCTGGACGAGCACCGTGCCGTTGCGGGCCTTGATGTGCCGGGCCCCTTCGAGGCCGTCGTTGCCCATGCCGGTCATGACCACGCCGACGGTCATCGACCCATAGAGGTCCGCCGCCGACGTGAAGAGCAGGTCGACGCACGGATGGTACCGCGAGGTCGCGGATTCCTTGAGCACGCGCAGATGCGGCGTCCCGTCCTTGCGGAAGATCACGCTGTCGCTGCCACCCGGCGCGATGTACACGCCGCCGGCTTTCAGCGGCGTTCCGTCCGTCGCCTCGACGACGGTGAGCGCGCTGATCGCGTTGAGGCTGTCCGCGAGCGTTTTGGTGAACTTGGGCGGCATGTGCTGCGCGATCACGATCGGAACCGGGAACGTCGCGGCGAGCATCGGGATCACCTTCTGCAGCGAAAGCGGGCCGCCCGTCGAGATGCCGATCAGGACGAGCTCGGCGCCGTTGATGCGCACGTTCGGCGCGCTGCCGGGCGTCGGTGCCGGCGCCGGCGCCGCGGCCGTCCGCGCACGCGACACGAGCGGCCGGGTATTGTGCAGGATGCTCGATCGGGCGCCGTGGATCGACTTGATCTTGGCGACGAGGTCGCGCACGATGCTGGACCGGTCGCCGCGGACGAACGAGCTTTCTTTGGTAATGAAATCCGTGGCGCCGGCTTCCAGCGCCTTGAGCGTGGTCTCCGCGCCCTCCTGGGTCAGCGAACTGAACATCAGGATGGGGCAGGAATGGACATTCATCATGCGCTGGACGGCGGAGATGCCGTCCATGTTCGGCATCATCACATCCATCGTGATGACGTCGGGCTTGAGCACGCGCGCCTGTTCGAGCGCCTCCACGCCGTCCTTCGCCGTACCGACGACGGTGATGTCGGGCTCGGCGTCGAGCAACTGGCTGAGCGTCGTTCGCATGAAGGCGGAGTCGTCGACAATCAGAAGGCGGATCATGTGCGTCTTGGGGTTGAGCGTCGGTTCATGGCCGTGCGGTGGATCGACGCCTCGCTCGGGTTGCCGGCGAAAGCGCGAGCGACCCGGGCGAGGCGTGTGCTGCCTGGCCGTCCCACGGCGTGAACGTCAGGGTTTTTCCGTCTTCGAACCCGTCTCAGGGCGTCTGCGGGGATGCTCCTGTTCGAGGCGAATCAGTTCGGCGACATCGAGGATCATGATCACCCGACCGTCGCCGAGGATCGTCGAGCCGGCGATGCCCGGAATCTTCTTGAGGTAGTTGCCGAGGGGCTTGATGACGATTTCTTTCTGGCCGACCAGGTCTTCGGTGATCAGGCCGACGCGGTGATGCGCGAGGCCGACGATGACCGCGTAGGCGGCGGAGAAGTCCGGCCGTTTCTCCAGGCCGAGGATGTCGCTGATGTACACCAGCGGCAGGATGCGCTCGCGCAGGCGAAGCACCTCGCGGCCGTTGATGCTGTCGATCTTGTGGTTCTCGAGACCGACGACTTCGATGACCGAGTGGAGCGGGATGGCGAACGTCTCCTTGCTCTGACGCACCAGCAGGCTTTGCTTGATCGCGAGCGTGAGCGGCAGCTTCAGCGTCACCGAGGAGCCCTTGCCCATCTCGGAGCTGATGCCGATCGTGCCGTTCAGCCGCGCGATGTGCGTCTTGACCACGTCCATGCCCACGCCCCGGCCCGAGATGTTGCTGATTTTCTCCGCGGTGCTGAAGCCGGGCTTGAAGATCAGGTTGAACGCCTCGTCGTCCGTCATCTCGGTGGCTTCGGCCTCCGTGATGAGTCCTTTTTCGATCGCTTTCCGCTTGACGCGGTCGACATTGATGCCGGCCCCGTCGTCGGATACTTCGATGATGATGTTGTTGCCTTCCTGGCGTGCGACCAGGCGGATCGTCCCGACCGCCGGCTTGCCGGCGGCCAGGCGCTGCTCGGGCACCTCGACGCCGTGGTCGACCGAGTTGCGCAGGAGGTGGACCAGCGGATCGCCGATCTCTTCCGTGAGCGACTTGTCCAGCTCGGTCTCGGCGCCTTCGATGACCAGCTCGATCTCCTTGTTGGTGGACCGGGCCAGGTCGCGCACGACGCGCGGGAATTTGTTGAAGATGCGCCCGATCTGCACCATGCGGGTATGCATGACGCCGGTCTGCAACTCCGTGGTGATGAAGTCCAGCTGCGCGCTGGTTTCCAGCAGGCCGCGCTGCAGGTCGTCGCTGAGCGACGAATTCAGGTCTTCGGTGATCTGGACGAGCCGGTTGCGGTTGAGCACCAGCTCGCCGACCAGGTTCATCAGGTTGTCGAGGCGGTGCACCTCGACGCGAATGGTTTCGGTGGAGCGGTCGAGGCCGCGGCTCGCGGAGGCCGCGCCCCGTGCATCCCCGCCGGCTTCGGTCCGCGCGGCGCCGCTATCGGGCGCCTCGTGCGCCTCGTCGTCGCCGGCGGTCGGCTCGGGCTCGATCGCCGCGTCGCGGCGAATGCTGGCGGCGGCGTCCGGCTTGAAGGTCCCGGAGGAGATCGCCGTAAGCTGTTTGATCAGGTGACCCTGCTTGACCACCTCCAGCTTCAGGTTCTTCACCTGGAGGGCGAGCACCTTCATCTGGTCGTAGGCCGCGAACATCACGTCCATCATCGCCGGATGGAATTCGATGTCGCCGCGACGGAGCCGGTTCAGCACATCCTCGAAATGGTGCGCGATGTGGCTGAGCTGCTGCAGGTTCAGGAAGCCGGCGGAGCCCTTCACGGTGTGCACGTCGCGGAAGATCTCGTCGACGAGCGCGCGGTCGTGGATATGGTCCTCCAGGCTCAGCAGCTTGTTGTCGAGGTTATCCAGGATCTCCGTGGCTTCGACGACAAAGCTCTCGACGATCTCCCGGAAGTCCTCGGAATGGATCTGGTGCGTCTCGTCGACGAGGACGTCTTCGAGCTCCTTTTCCTCTTCTTCTTCCGGCGCGGGCGCGGCCGGCTGCGGCGTCGCGGCCACCGGGGCCGGGGCAGTTTCGACGACGGTGAGCGCCGGGGGCTTGCTGTCTTCCGGGATCCACGCGTCGAGCGTGGCAAGCAGTTCGTCCTGGTCCACGGCCACGATCTTCCGATCGGCGACCTGCTGGACGAGCGTCTGCAGGTGCTCGAGCGCCGAGCTGAACGTATCGGTGATGACGGTCGACCAGTCGAGGTGACCGGACAGCATCTGGTGCGCCACATGCTCGAGCTTGCGCGAGAGCAGGCTGAGCTGTTCCAGGCTCAGGAAGCCGGCGGTGCTCCGCAAGTTGCCCACGACCTTGAGCATGGTCTGGAGCAGCGAGGCGTCGTTTTCGCCGCCGTTGAGGCCGAAAACATCCTGCTTGAGGTCTTCGATGGACGGTGTCGCATCCTCGACGAAGGCATCGATCACCATCTGCATGTCGCCCAGTTCCATCTGGGCGTTGGCGTCGGCGAGCATGCTGGCCGACGGCGCGTAGCTCCGTTTCGGCGCGGCGGCCGGCGCTTCGTCAGCCGGCGCGATTTCTACCTCG
This sequence comes from Rhodothermales bacterium, assembly GCA_041391505.1. Taxonomy (NCBI): domain Bacteria; kingdom Pseudomonadati; phylum Rhodothermota; class Rhodothermia; order Rhodothermales; species Rhodothermales bacterium. The sequence goes on along the minus strand of JAWKNW010000031.1, from coordinate 32,285 downwards.
GCAGCCGGCGCGATTTCCGTTTCGGCAGCCGGCGCGACTTCTACCGCGGCAGCTGGCGGCGCGGCTTCCGTTTCAGCAGCCGGCGCGATTTCTACCTCGGCAGCCGGCGTAGCCTCTGCTTCGGCTTCCGCTTCGGCCGGTGCGGGCGTTTCGACTTCGGGAGCCGTGGTGGCTGCCGCTACCGGTTCGGTCACGGCTTCCGGCGCGGCCGGGGCCGCGGGTTCGGCGGTCGCCTGGGGGGCGGCAGGGGTGCCGGGGTTGGCGGAGAGCAGGTCCAGCTCGGCGATGAGCGGCGTGATGAACGGCGATTGCTCGTTCCCCGTCCGCATCCGCTCGATCAGGTCGACGAGGGCGTCGAGGGCGTTCTGGAGCGTATTCGCTGCGCTTTCAGACAGGCTGATGCCGGCGTCGCGGATCGACGTGACGGCGTTGCAGAAGCTGGCGGTGAGGACCTTGATCTGTTCGAGATCGAGCACCTCGGCCGCTCCGTTCAGGGTGAATACGGCGCGGGCGACATCGTCGTAGGCGTCGGTTGTACTCACCCCGCCGGCCAGACGGGTAAGCACCTCGCGTGCGTGCGTGAGGGTGTTAAGCGCCTCTTCTGCAAACCGATCTTCGATCGATGGCGAAACGTCGGACTTGGGGTTGTTCTCAGCCATTGTTATGTCATCTGCGTGCGAATAACAGCGCGCCGTTTACTGATTTGCGAACAGCTTGTCGATATCGCCCATCGTGGCAAAGTCGCCGGCAGAATCGAATTCGGAGCTCTCCGGCTCGGTGACTTCGCGCAGGCCGGGCAGGTCGTATCGCGCGTTCGAGTCGAACGTCGCGCCGCTCTGGAGCCGCGTGTCGAAGTCGTCTTCTTCCGATACGCGCGGGCCCAGGTTCTCCGTGAGCTTGTGAAGGCGCTCGCGGGTCGTCTGGATGAGATGGTTGACTGATGCGATCTGCTGGGAGGTGATGTCCTGCACCTGGAGGGAGAGCATGATCTGCGTCATCCCTTCCTTGAGCACGTTCACCGCTTCCATCTGGATGCCGAGACCCTTCTCGATCGCGCTCAGCGTCGATTCCTGGTTGCTGCTGTAGGTCGCGAACTCCTCGGCCAGGTCCTTCCACGAGGCGCCGAGCTTTTGCTCGACCACCTGCTGAAACTGGTTGTGCTGGTCGCGCACGTTGCTCACGTGCGTCCCCATCGAACTCATCTTCTTGCCGAGTTCATTGCATTTCATGAGGGCGAGATCCACCAGGTTGAGAATCTCGGTGGTCGCCATCTCCGTCGCCTGAGACACGCTTTCGAGCTGGGACGAGGCACTGGGCAACTTGCTCGCGCTATCCTGCAACGAGCCGTTGATGCTGTCGAGCAGGGGCGACATGTCCTTGATCAGCAAGACGACCTCCTCGATGAAGGGGACGGCGCGCTGACCCAGGACGAAGATCGATCGCAACTCGTCGAGCTTGTCCAGCATTCTCTGCATTTCCGTTGTGTTGTTCATTGCCATCTCACGAGCCGATTTTGAGAATCATGTCGATCTTATCCCGAAGAATGTCGGGCGTGAAGGGCTTGATGACGTAGTTGTTCACCTTCGCCTGCATGGCCGAAAGCACATCCTCTTTCAAGCCGCGCGTCGTAACCATCAGGATCGGAAGGTTGCCCAGGGTCTCGTGCTTGCGGATGCTCTTCGTCAGCTCCAGACCGTTCATGTTCGGCATGTTCCAGTCCGTGATAACGAAGTCGATCGCTTCGCTGCTGAGCTTCTCCATCGCTTTCTGGCCGTCCTCCGCCTCGGTCAGGTCGGTATAACCGATTTCCATCAAGGCGTTGCACACAATTCGGCGCATCGTTGGCGAATCGTCTACGACTAAAAACTTCATAGCTGTCTCGATTAACGGGGGTTCAGGCAATTCGTGATGGATCTTGTGCGATCACGGGTCGACTCCTCCGCGTTACGGCGCGGACGGTCCACCACGTGAGGGGTATCGGACGAAACGGGTTTGGAATAACTCATGATGTACTTTTTTGCGTGTGTGATCGGGTCAGGCTTCACGTCGATAGATCATGATGCCGTCCATGCGTACGGAGGCGAAGCCGTGCTCGATGCCGTACAGGTTTTCGGAGTAGCCGAGGAAGAAGCTGCCGCCCGCGTTCATGCTGTTGTAGATCGAGGAGACGGCCTGGGCCTTGGATTCGCGGTCGAAATAGATCAGCACATTCGCGCAGAAGGCGATATCGATGCCGGAGACGCTGAGCATCTCCGTCCGGTCGAACAGGTTGACCCGGCGGAAGCGGACGAGCTTCTTGATTTCCGGCGACAGGATGTAGTGGTCGCCGTCTTTCTTGAAGTACTTGGCCAGATAGGCCGGCGGCACGTTGCGGATCGCATACGCGCTGTAGATGCCTTCCTCCGCCTTGGCGAGCACTTCCGTGTTGATGTCCGTGGCGACGATCTCGAACCGTACCTGCGGGTACCGGGGCCGAAACTTCTCGTTGAGGATCAGCGCCAGGGTATAGGCCTCCTCGCCGCTCGAACACGCGGCGCTCCACAGCCGGATCGTGTTCTTGCTTTGCTTGAGACGCGCCGCGATGAGATCGGGCAGGATGTTCTGTTCCAGGATCTCGAACTGCCGGACGGCCCGAAAGAAGAAGGTCTCGTTGATCGTGATGATGTTCACGCACGCGGACAACTCCTGCGGACTGTTGCGCTTGCTCAGCAGCTCGTAATACTCCTTGAAGTGCGAGTATCCCAGTTCCAGCAGCCGCTTACCCAGACGCGTCTCCAGCAGGTATCGCTTGTTGTCCTGGAAATAGATGCCCGTGCGCGCATAGATCAACTGCCTGAATTGCTCAAACAGGTCGTCCGTGAGCGTCATGGATAAGTGGTCTAATGCGGACATAGAAGAAGCGTTAGGCGCCCGCGTGCTGCGGGACGGCGTCAAGAACGGCTTGTGTGTCGTCGCGCAGCAGCACTTCGAGATCGATCAGGGTGAGCAGGCGGTCTTCCAGACGGGCGACGCCGCGGATGTACTGCGCATCCTTGCCGGTGGCCAGTTCGGGGGGCGGTTCGATGGTGGTGCGGTCGAGGCGGATGACCTGACGCACCATGTCGATCATGAAGCCGACGACCTGCTCCTGGATTTCGATCACGACGATGCGCGTGTTTTTGTCGCGCTCGTGGCTGGGCATCCCGAACCGCTTCCTGAGATCGACCACCGGTACGATCTTGCCGCGCAGGTTGATGACGCCGACCACGAAGTCGGTGGTGTTCGGCACGCGCGTGATCTCGACGGGTCGAATGATTTCTTGCACATTGAGGATATCGACGCCAAACTCCTCGTCGCCTATCACGAAGCTCACGATTTGGAGAAGGTTCGTATGATCGTCGGTGTGTTGGCTCATAACGGTTACTCTTGAACGTCGTCCGGTCTGACAAATGGCCACGAGGCGTAATCAATGGGGGGTATCGGCAGGCCCCGGGGCCCCCTTAACGCTTCGTGGATGCCGGATCCCATAAAAAAACCCCGCTCCCTCGAAAGAGAGCGGGGCGCCGGCTGAACCGGTGGTCTGGATTAGCGCTTGAGGTTGACGATTTCCGTCAGGAGTTCGTCCGCGGTACGGATCACACGGGCGGAGGCCTGGAAGCCGCGCTGCGTCTTGATCATTTCCGCAAACTCGTTCGTGAGGTCCACGTTGCTCATTTCGAGCGCCCCGGAGACGATGTCGGCGCCGATTTCCACGCCGGCCCGGCCGCGCTTGATGCTGCCCGAGGTCTCGGTGGCGCCGTACAGGTTGTTGCCCAGCGTCTCGAGGCCCTTGATGTTGTTGGCGTTGCCCATCGCGAGCTGGTAGACCTGCACCGTCTGCCCGTTGTCGAAATTGAGTTCGAGCATGCCGTTGAGGTCGAACGTGAAGCCGACCAGCTTGCCCGAGGACGTGCCGTTCTGATCCGTCACGACGGCCGAGCTGGTCTCGCGGAACTGCGTGATGCTCGTGATGTCGATGTCGATCGTGTCGGCGCCGGTGATGTTGACGTACGCGGGGTCCCAGCCGATCGTCGGGAGGGCGAAGGCCGGGTCCGTAAGCGCGACGCCGTCGACCGACTGCAGCAGGCCGTCGGTGCCGAACTCGACCGTGAAGACCGTCGATACGCCGCCGAAAGGCGCCGTCGTCGGGTCGCCGGTGACGGTGACCTGGTACTGGTCGGGGTCGGCCCCGTCGGCGCTGATCTTCTCGAAGGAGAAGATCATCGAGTACTTGTTGCCCTGTTCGTCGTACACGACGGTGGACATGTCGTACGTGTCCGGGTTGACGCCGCCGTTGTCGGACATCGCGGCGTCGAGGTTGCCGGCGATCGAGACTTCCGACGTGTACCGCGGCGGCGACACCGCCGCGAGGTCGATCGCGATGTCCTGGACGCGGGTCATGTCCGGGAGGCCGGTCGCGGTGTCGATCGCGAAGCCCTGGACGTTGAGGCCGCTGGACGTGACCATTTCGCCGGCGCGGTTGAACGCGAAGTTGCCGGCGCGCGTCAGGAGTTCGCGCTGGCCGTCGCGGACGATGAAGAAGCCGTCGCCGTTGATGGCGAGGTCGGTGGCGTTGTTGGTCGTTTCGAGCGCACCCTGCGACCAGCTCACGTCGATCGCGTTCAGGCCGAGGCCGAGACCGACGAACGAGGGGTTGAAGGCGTTGCTCGACACTTCTTGCGCCAGCAATTCGTTGAACGCGGTACGGCTCCGCTTGAACGCAATCGTGTTGACGTTGGCGATGTTGTTGCCAACGACATCCATACGCGTCTGGTGGTTGACGAGTCCGGAGACTCCACTGCCTAAAGAACGCATCATAAGAGTATTCGAGGTGTTATAACCCGCAGCAGTGTGCGAGGGGGCCGCGGTCCGGCTAGCCGTTTTCCCGCTCGGGAATCCAGCGTGCCGGATGGGTTGATTGAACGGAAGTAGGAAAGGAGTCATGGAGCGGTCTCCATGACGGTTCTGGCATACAGGCTCAGGGCGGCTCGAGGCCGTGGATGTGCTACGAACCCTGAACCTGGATTCCGGAATAGGATCGACCCCTGCGAGAAAAGGCCGAGTTTCGGTTGGTCACGCCCCGATGACGGAGCGGACGTTGCCCATGGGGATCGATTGGTCGCCTATCCACAGCAGGATGCCGTCCTGGCTGAAGGAGACGCGATCCACATTGCCGCGCATGAGGTGCGTGGCGTTGACGGTATTGCCGGCGGCATCGGTGGCGTTCACCTTGAAGGTGTAGGTACCCGCGGGGAGGTCCGCTCCGTCCTCGCCCTTGCCGTCCCAGTTGGCGCTGCGTTCGCCCTTGCCCTGCCCGCCGGCTTCGATCGTCCGCACCTTGCGGCCGGCCTCGTCGAAGACGTCGATCGACACGCTCGCGGCGGCGTGGTCGAGTTCGTAGTGCATGGTCGTGCCTTCGGTGCCGTCGAACCGGAGCTGGTTGCCCACGGCCTCGACGTCCTTGCCGATCAGGCCGGCCGCGACGCCCGAGTTGATGCTCTGGGCGAGCAACCCGTTCAGCTGGGCGCTCTGGGCCATCCCGTCGTTCAGGTTGATGAGCTGTTCCAGCGACGAGAACTGCGCCAGCTGGGCGGCGAACTGCTGGCCGTCCATCGGATTGAGCGGGTCCTGGTTGCTCAGCTGGGTGACCAGGAGCAGCAGGAAGTCGTCCCGCCCCATCGTCTGGTTGGCTACGCCGCCGAGCGGGGTCTGCTGGGCCTGGGATGAAGTGATCTGGGTGATATCCATGGGGTGATGTTGCTGTGGTGAAAGGGGGTTATCCAACCCACACGTAGTGTCCGTCGGCGCCGGCGCGCACCTCCACGGGGGAGGGCGCCTCCACGGTCGCTGCCGAGCCGCCGCGCGTCTCGGAGCCGCCCGCCGACGGCCGGCCGGCCGTATGGTCGAATACAGATTCCTTGCCGGATTGGAAAAAGGAGAAGTCAACGTCCGCCTGATAGTGCATTTGCAGGGCATCGACGATCTGGGCGACTTGCGATTCGGCCTGGGCCCGGAGCGTCGGGTCGGAAAACCCGACCGAAACGGCTACTTTTTCCTGGTTGCGCATCACCTTGATGGTGACCATGCCGTCGCCTTCGTCGAGGCGCATCTCGAGCGTCTTCCACGTGTTGGCGTCGCCCCGCGCGGCCGACCGCTCCATGAACTGCTGAACCCAGGCGGGCGTATGCGGCGCGCGCGCCGTCCCGCCGGCGCGGTCCGCCTTGTCCATGCCCATCAGCGCGGGCGCGTCGAGGCCTTTGCCCAGCCCGGCCGCGGAGCCGGCGCTCCGGTCGACGCGCTTCTCGCGATGCGGCTCGATCGGATCCATGCCCGCACGCAGCGCCGCCTCCTGGGGCGTCGACAGCGGCGCGGCCGGCGTGTTCTGCTGATCGGCCGGCGCATAGGACGGGCCGCCGTCATCCTGCGCGGGCTGTTGCCGGCCCTCGTCCGAACGCGCGGCGCGGGGCGCCGGCGCGTCTTCCTGCGGCGCGCTGCGACGTGGCGCCAGCTCCGGAGCCGCGTCCGCCGTCGCATCCGCCCGGCGCTCCGGTCGCGGCTTCACGGCCGGTTTTTCTTCGGCGCCGGGCGCCGGCACGGAGAGCTGGAGCCCCGGTCGCTGATCGGCCAGCCGTTTCAGCAGCAGAAGGTCGTCGCCCGAGGGCGGTTTCGCGCTCGAGCCGGTAGCCGGCCCGGTCAACTCGTCGCGGATGCGAAACGAAAAAGGCGAGGCGGGCTGCGGACGCTCCGTCTGCGCGGCCGGGCGCTCGGGCACGGCGCGTGGCGCGGCTTCGGCCCGTGCATTCGGTTCGGTGTGGTGCCGCCCCGACGCGGCGGACGCATCCGCTTCGCGCGACGCCGCGACGCCGTCCGGTGCCTCAGACGGCTCTCCGCGGACCGCATCGCTCGCGGAGGCCGGCAGCCGTCCTTCCGGTCGGATGGCGGTCTGCTTGTCCTCGGCGGATGCTCCCGCCGGGGCGTGACCCGATCGGGAGGCTGGTTGTGCCTCGGAAGTCCGAATGGCCGGGTCGCCTTTTTGAGCCGGGTCGCCTTTTTGTACGGGTCCGGCGCTGCCTGCGCGGCGCGCCGGCGTCTCGGGATTGATGATCGTGGCCTCGCCGCCATGCTCCGGCATCGCGGCGACGGCCGGCTTCAGGTGCGACGCCCGCTTCTCGGTCTGATTGCCCGTCACCGGAGCCGCGAAGGGCTTCATCCGGGCGCGCGTCATGTCGTGACTCGGGATGTCGATCGTCGGAAGCGCGAACGGGGGCGCCGCCCAGGCCTCGGGCTGGGCCTCGCGGCGCGGCGCGCGCTCAGTGTGAGCCGCGGCGCCCTTGCGTTTTTCCACGCGCGGCGCGTGATCCTTTGCGATGGGCGCCGTTTCGTCGAGGGACGCCTCCACGCCGCCCTCGGGGCGGGGGCGCGACGGCATCGCCGCCTCGGGTTCGGGACGGGGCTTTTTATCGGCCTGGCGGACCTCGCCGGCCGGCTGCTCGTCGTCCGGGCCGGTGTTTTTTCGGAGCGCCTGCCCGAAGAGGGCGCCGAAGGCGTTCCGGGCACGCTTCACCGTGGAAATCCGGGGCGAGCCCTGGGGCTGTTCGGCCTCCTGGAGCGGCAAGATATTGGACATGGATGTTGGGCGTCTTGGGGTGCGGGGCGCCGGATCAGTTTCCGGGCGCCGGAGGCGGCGCGGTAGCCGCGCTCGAAAGCGCCGGCTGCGGCGTGGCGAGTTTGTTGACGAGCGCCGACGCTTTTTCAGCCGGCAGCATCTGGAGGAGACGGGTTCGGTTTCGCGCGGTCGCTTCGAGATAGATGGCCTCGATCACATCCATGTCGAGCTGGCTGAGCAGGGCGCCCAGTTCGCCGTCCTCGAGTTTAACGAGCGTGCCGCTCATCTGGCGCGCGTCGTCGAACCGTTTCTGGAGTTCCTCCCAGCGCGACTCCATCTCCGCGATCCGCTTCTGGAGGACCTTCTGGGTCTCCTGTTCGATGGCGAGACGGAAGTGGATGTCCTGCAGGGAGTCGCGCAGCGTGGCGATGGCCGGATCCGGCGCCGCCGGCGCCATCGCGCCGTAGGCCGCCGCATACAGGGCGGCGGAGTCGGCCGGCATGCCGAGCGAATCCATCAGGGCGGCGTTCATCATCGGGTCGTGCGGAAGACGGCTCTGGGCCAGGCTATCGAGCCGGGCGGCGGTCTGATCGACCATGTCGGGGGCGAGCGCCGGCATCGCCATGTAGGTGCCCACGAGGCCCAGGGCGAAGAAGACGAGGCTCAGGACTACGGCAAGTACGATTTTCATGGTGTATCAGAGGCGTTTTTGCGTCGAAAGGCGTCGAGCGCCTGTTCCTCGAGGAGTTTGTTGTCAGCGTAGTTTTCGGCCTGGACGAACCGATGTTTTTCGATGTCCCGCAAGGTCTCGAGCGCTTCTTCGGCGCTGCGCCGGTCGACCAGCTCGCGCCGGGCCTGCTGCTCCTCCCGAAGACAGTGCTTCAGGCGCTGCTGCTCCGTCTTGAGCCGGCGCTGCGCGTCGAGCCGCAGCCCGTCCGTCTGGCGCAGGGTCGAGGCGGTGACGGGCCGGTCGGACCGGGCCGCGTCGCGGTGCAGGGTGTCGAGCGCCTGCATGGCGTCGTCGACCTTTTTTTCCTGCGCCACGCGCCGCGCGATCGCGGCCGCCAGCGCCTTCTTTGCGCGCTCCGTTTCGTGCGTCCGTACCTGGAGTACACTCGACAGGGAGAAACGAAATTTCTTTCCGGCCATGGTGCGCGAAACGCGTGATTTGCGGGTTGTTTATACCTGTACCCACACTGTGCAAATGACCGGCCAAACGGGCGATGCCCGCTATCCGACGGCGCCTTCCTGCAGCGCCTGCTTCAGCACCTCGATGGGGCGGCCCCCGGAGGCGTCGTGCATGCTCTGCTGAAGGAAGCGTTTGAGCGGCGCGTGCGCCGCGATGGCGCGGTCGGTCGTTTGATCCGATCCTTTTTCGTAGGCCCCGATGCGCAGCAGGTCTTCGATCGATTGATAGGCCGAAAGCAGCTGCCGGGCGCGGGTGGCGACGGCCTGGTCCTCGCGCGACGTGATGCGAGGCATGAGGCGGCTCACGCTCTGGAGCACGTCGATGGCCGGGTAATGCCCCGATTCGGCGATCCGCCGGGAGAGGACGATGTGCCCATCCAGGATGCCGCGCACGGCATCGCTGATCGGGTCGTTCATGTCGTCGCTGTCGACGAGGACTGTAAAGATACCCGTTATTGTTCCCTGCCGGCCCGGGCCGGCGCGTTCGAGCAGGCGGGGGAGCATGGCGAAGACGCTCGGGGTATAGCCGCGCGTCGTCGGCGGCTCGCCCACGGCGAGGCCGATCTCGCGCTGGGCCATCGCGACGCGGGTGACGGAGTCCATCATCAGGAGGACGTCCTTGCCGAGATCGCGGAAAAACTCGGCGATGGCCAGCGTGACGCTGGCGGCCTTGACGCGGTGCATCGCGGCCTGATCGCCCGTGACGGCGACCACGACCGAGCGGGCCAGGCCTTCTTCGCCCAGGTTGTCGACAATAAATTCCTGCACCTCGCGGCCGCGTTCGCCGATCAGCCCGATGACGTTGACGTCGGCCCGGGCGTTGCGCGCGATCATGCCGAGCAGCGTGCTCTTGCCGACGCCGGAGCCCGAGAAAATGCCGATGCGCTGCCCCCGTCCGAGCGTGAGCATCGCGTCGATCGCGCGCACCCCCGTGTGGAGGGCGGTGTCGATCATGCGGCGTTCCATGGGGGAGGGCGGTTCGCGGTGCACCTGCTGCGCATCGTTGAGCAGAATCGGCCCTTTCTGGTCGATCGGATGCCCGTTGGCGTCGATCACGCGGCCGAGGAGGGCTTCGCCCACCTGGATCGTGAGCGGGATGGCGGAGCGCTGGACGAGGCAGCCGGCGCGAAGCCCGACGGTCACTTCCAGCGGCATGAGGATGCACGTCTGGCCGCGCAGCCCGACCACCTCGGCCTTGATGCGCCGGCTCCCGGGGTGATCGCTCTCATAGATATAACAGATCTCCCCTACAGCGGCCTGCACGGCGCTGGCTTCCACGAGGAGGCCGATGACGGACTGGACGCGTCCGAAAGTCTGGATGGCCGGCCGGATCCCTTTGATGCGTGCGCGGCTGTGCGACAGATAGGACATGGGGCCTCAGGACAGTTCGGGAGCGTCAGGATCGGTCGGCTCGGGCATTTCCTGCACCGCCGGCGCCGATGCGGCGACGCGCGCGATCCGGCTGTGGGGTTCGAGGAGCCCGAACGAATCCTTCAGGTGGTGGATCGACTCGGACACGATGCTCCGGATCATGCGCTCGGGGCATTGGGCCACCCAGTCGCCCTCGCGGAGGTCGGGCTGGGGATCCCAGACGAGTTTGGGGAAGAGGGAGGTGAGGTGCGCCACGAGGCCGCTTTCCTGGAGCCGAAGGTAATCGATCGAGTTCAGGGAGAGCCGGATCGGCGTCTCGCGGGAGAAGACTTCCATCGTCGTCAGCAGCGAATTCTCGACGAGGCCGACAACCTGTTCCGGCAGAGGCTGGTGCAGGATCGCCTCGAGGAGATCCAGCATCATCTCGAGCATGATCGGCTCGCTCTTTTCGAGCAGATCGGCCCAGAGACGCCCGATCCGGGCGGTGTCGTCGAGGAGGGCCTGTTTGTCGGCGGCGAAGCCGGCTTCCAGCTCGGCGCGCATGGCGTCGCGGCCCGCCGCGTAGCCGGCGGATCGGGCTTCCTCCACCGCCGCGGCAAGACGCGCCTCCCACTCGGCTTCCCGAAGGGCCATCTCCTCCTCAGGCGAAAGCTGTTCGACGGGTTCTTCGATCGGGGCCGCGCTGGACGGGCCGTCGTTCTGGAGGATGTCGAGGTACTTGACGGGCCGCGCGGCGTAGTCGGCATCGGCGCCCCGGATGATGCGGCGGTCGAGTTTCGACGCCTCGTCGCCCTCGGCCGGCAACACGCGGGGTTGATGAATGATGGTGCCGGTCAGGCCGGCCAGGTCGTCAAAGTCCAGGGCCTGGAACTGCGCCGTCGCTTTCTTGATGATCGGTGATGCCATGGATGACTTCGGTTTCGGGTTCAACGTTCAGGGTTCAAGGCACGGGTTGAACCGCAAGCCGGAAACCTCGACGCACTACAGCATCACTTCCTGTTGGCCGCCGCGCGACAGGCTGATTTCTTCCTGTTCCTCGAGCTGCTGGGCGATTTCGATGATGCGGCGCTGCGACTCCTCGACGTCGCTGACGCGAACCGGCCCCATGAGTTCGAGCTCTTCCCGGATGCCGTCGGCGGCGCGCTGGCTGATGTTGGCCAGCAACTTCGTCTTGAGGTTTTCCGAGGCGCCCTTGAGGCTGAGGGCCAGATCGCGCTGCTCGACTTCCACCAGGATGCGCTGCAGGTCGCGGTCGGAGATGTTCACCAGGTCGTCGAAGACGAACATGAGCGCCTTGATCGACATGGCGAGTTCGTTGTCGCGTTCGGTCAGGCCTTCGAGGATGTTCTTCTCGGCGGCGCGGCTGGTGTTGTTGAGGATCTGGGCGACCGCCTCGACGCCGCCGGCGGCGCTGAGCTCCGTGCCGAAGAGCGATCCGATCTGCTGGCGGATCACTTCCTCGACGTCGTTGAGCAGGGCCGGGGAGGTCTTGCCCATCGTGGCGAGTCGGTAGATGATTTCGTTCTGTACGTCGGCCTCGAAGTTCGAGATGATCTCGGCCGATTTGCGCGGGTTGAGGTGCGCCAGGATGAGGGCCGCCGTCTGGGGATGCTCGTTCTGGAGGAAGTTCGTGAGCTGGCCCGTTTCCACCGTCTGCAGGAGGTGAAAGGCGGAAACCTCCATGGCCGCTTCGACGCGCATCATGATCTCTTCCGCGCGGCGCGAACCGAGCGCCGCGGCGAGGGCGTCCCGGGCGAACACGACGCCGCCCTGGGCGATGAATTCCTGCGCCCATCCGAGATCGCGGAATTCGAGCAGCACCGCTTCCACGACCTCGCTGGCCGTGTTGCGCATCCGCGCGATTTCCACCGAGATCTGCTCGACTTCCTCGTCGTGCAAAAACTTGATCACCTCGCCGGCGGCTTCGGTGCCGATGGCGACGAGCAGGATCGCGGCTTTTTGCGTGCCGGAGAGATGTTTGACGATCTCCTGGACTTCCTCGGGCGAGAGCTTGTTGTCCTCGTTGGAATCCGCCGGGGGAGCTCCTGCCGGAGCGGCCTCCTTTTTCGGGGGCGTGGCTGTAGCTGTTGCCATATTCCTCGTTGCGCGACGCGTTAAGCGACCGGCGTTTTGTTGTTCTCTTTCTTCATCTTATCGGCCGTCAGCCAGTTGCGCAGCAGGTTTGCCGCTTCCTCGGGATTGGCTTTGATCGAATCGATCATATCCGAGAGCATCTTGTGCTTGGCCTTGAGGCGCGCCTTCGCTTCCGGAGAGAGGGTGCTGGTGTAGATGTCGTCGATCAGGACGAGCTCTTCCTCTTCGTCCCCTCCGCCTTTTTTCTTCGGCTTGGCGCCGCTCGTGAGCTGGGGCTGGCCGTCGGGGCCTGCCGGCGCGCCGGCCTGGTTGAGCAGCTGGCCCTGGCCCGCGCCCAGCGCGGGCTGGATGCCGGCGACTTCCTTGGCTTTCTGCGTGGCCGTCCGGATCAGCCAGAACGCGATGCCCAGCGCCAGCACCATGAGGCCGTAGCGAATGTACATCTCGATGTTTTCGCGCTTCTTCTCGTCCAGCAACTGCTGGGCCAGCTGTTCGTCCATCGTCGTGTCGAACCGGATCTGGCTGATCGCGAACCCGTCGCCGCGGTCGGCGCGCCAGCCGACCGACTCCTTCACGAGCGACTCGATCTGCCCGATCTGTTCGTCGCTGTGCGGCTCGTAGCTCGGCAGGGCCTCCTCGTCCTCGGCCGGCGGAGGGATCTTCTGGTAGTTGAGGATGACCGAGACCGAGAGGTACGCGATATCGCCCACCGATTTTTCGATGGTCTGCACGGTCCGGCTCACCTCGTAATTTTTTACCGAGCTGTTGGCGGTATCTACATCGCCCTCCTCCTGGAGCTTCTCTTCGGCGATGACCGTCTGGCTCTCGGGGTCGATCTGGTTGTTTTCGGTGACCGACCGGGAGAAGTCGAGTTCGAGGTTCAGCCGGATGATCGCGTTGCCGGGGCCCAGCATCTGGTCGAGCAGGGTCTGCGCCTTGCTCGAAAGGTGCTGCTCCTTTTCCTGCTGGAGCCGCAGCTGGGTGGAGGTAAGCCGGGTGTCGTTGTCGTCGCCCTCGGGATTCGACAGCATGTTGCCGGCTGTGTCGATGATGTTGACGTCGCCGGCTTCAAGCCCTTCCACCGCGCCGGCCACGAGGGCCGTGATGCCCTGGATGTGCGCTTCGGAGAGCCGGGCGCCGGGTTTGAGCTGCAGCACGACGGACGAGGTCGCCTCGTTCTGGGATTCCCGGAAGGGCGAACGCTCCGGGATGACGAGATGGACGCGCGCGGCCTCCACCTGGTCGATGCTCGATATCGTACGCGCGAGTTCGCCCTCCAGCGCTCTTCGGAGGTTCAGCTTCTGCATGAAGTCCGTCATCCCGAGCGTGCTCTGATCGAAGATCTCGTAGCCGGTCACGCCGTCCGAGATGATGCCTTCCCGGGCGAGGCGCAGCCGGAGGTCGTACACCATGTCGCTCGGCACGTAAATGGCCGTGCCACCATCCTTGAGGCGGTATTCGATGCTTTCGTTCTGGAGGACCTCCACGACCTGGCTGGCGGCCGTTTCGGGCAGGTTGCCGAAGAGCAGCACGTAGTTCGCCTGCTGGAACCAGTAGGCCAGGCCCACCATGGCCGCGACCGTGCCGAGGACGACCGTACCGATGGCGATGCGCTGACCGATGGAGAGCCGGCCGAAGAAAGCGGCTATGTTTCTGAAGAAAGTATCCATCTACTCCTGTCTGACGCGTCGCGCGTTTCGCGCAGCCTGCCCCGGGGTACGTTCGGGGGCACGCCGCGCGAAACGCGAAACGTGGCACAAAAAGCGTTGAATGACGCGGTTAGATTTGCATGCGGAACAGTTCGTGGTAGGCGTCCACCATCTTGTTGCGGACTTCGACCATGAGCTGGAAGGACAGCCGCGCCTGGTTCATCGAGATCATCACCTCGTGCAGGTTTTCCTGCTCGCCGGCGATGAACGACTCCAGCTGCTTGTCCGACGCCGTCTGGGCGTCGTTCACCTGGTTGATCGCGTCGTTGAGCGCGCTGGCGAAACGATGGCCGGACGCGCCTTCGTCGGGCGTCTGGATGCGGGGGAGGGCGCCGGCCTGGTCGGTGCCGAAGAGGCGGGCGTCATGCAGGCGTTGCAGTTGGGCGACGAGCATCGGGCTGTACGGGAAATGCGGTTGAAAGGGAGCCGGGCGTAGCGGCCCGGCCGAAAGGGTTAGCCCCGGAGATCGACGCGGGCGCCGACGGCGCCGGGGTCGACCTTGCGGGAGGCGGATTTCTGGTCGTAGAGGCGCAGGGCGAGCCCGGGCGCTTCGGGGAAATAGCGCAGGATCATCTGCTGCTCGTCCGGCGAGAGGTCCGGCGTATGATCCGGGGCCGCGGTCCGGTCCAGCGCGCCATCCAGGGCGGTACCGAACGCGCTCTCGGCGGCATCGCCGGGGCGGACGCGCGGGCCGGGGGCCGGCGCCTCGGCGGGCGGTGTGCCCGCACCCTTCGCCGCCTCGGTCGCGTCGAGATCGGCGTCGGGGCCCACACGGGGCGGCTGGCGCTGGTCGAATTCAGGACTGGTCGGTCGATAGGGAGGGATGCCGTGGTTCATACGATTGCTCGCTAGTCGGTTCACAGATGCGGGCGGAGGCGTTGCCGTTCCGGTTCAGGGGCGGCTTCAGATCTCCAGCGTCCTCTTGATCATTTCCTTGGACGTTTGAAAGGCCGAGAGATTGGCGTCGTAAATCCGGTTGGCCGAGATCAGGCGCGCCATCTCCTCGACGACGTTGACGTCGGGGTAGCTGACATAGCCGTTTTCATCGGCGTGCGGATGCGTCGGGTCGTATTCGGTGCGGTAGACCGGGTCGTCCTCGATCGTCGTCGTCGGGCCCATTTCGACTTCATGGAGCCGGCGGCGGAGCGAGGTGCCGTTGAAGTGCTGGTTGTTCGGCGTCGCCATGTCGCTCTGCATCTTGTTGAGCAGGTTGTCGAACCGGCGGTACCGTTCGTCGGGCACTTCATGGACGGGACGCTTCAGGGCATATTGCGTGCCGTCCGCCTTCCGCGTCGTCGTGGCGTTGGCGATGTTGTCCGTCGCGGCGCTGATCGCCAGGCGCTGGGATTCGAGGCCCCGACCGACGGTCTGGAAGACGGTGAACGTGTGTTTATTGATAAGCATGGCCGTCAGGCGTTTGGGCTGGAAGAGAGGGATCAGGAGCGGCCGGTGATGCCCATGCGGATCATCTCGAAGTGATCGTGCAGGGCCTTGGCGCTGAACTGGTCGCGCATCTGGACGTCGGCGAGGTTCATCAACTCGTCTTCGATGATGGGGACATCCTCATGGACTTCCATGCGTGGCTTCACGTCGAGCACGTCGCGCAATCCGGGGATGGCGTGACGCACTTCTTGCAGTTTCTCTTCGAACTTGACCGACAACCGCTGATACCCCGGGGTGTCCAGATTCGCGAGGTTGCTCGAGAGGGCCTTGAGCCGCCAGCTATACGCCTGCATGGCGTTGCGAAGCAGCTGGACGCGGTTCGTGTCCATGCTCGGCGATTCGATGGTGTTAACAGGTTCCATGGCGGACAGCCTTTCGTGGATGTGCAGTGTTGGTTGAGGGCCGTTTGTTCAACCTTCGTGCCACGTCGGGGGGTGGAGAAAGGGATGCCGGCGCCGGGTCCGCCAGGATGCCGGCTTTCGGGAGGATGGGGCGGGCGAATAGGAATTGCAGCCTGAGTATCGGCGGGATTCGGCCGATCTTAAACGGGTTATGCGGGCTTTTTTGCGCAGAAAAAAAACACGCGTCGGGGAAATTCTTGCCGGCGTTTCGGGCGTCTCGCGGGCCGCTTCCGGCCGGCGCCGCGGCATCCCGCCAGCGTGCCGGCAGCGCCCTCACGGCATTTCGGGCAGAGGGCCCACGTTTTTGTTCGGGATCGGAACATATGCCCCCGAAGCTATTTTCATCCACCCTCTTCCGGAGCTCGCCGAGCCGCATGTCTCTCGTCATCATTTTGACACACCTTCGGCAGGTTTCCGTGATTTGTTCATTTCGTTGTGACGGTATTTTAGCAATCGCGAACCATCTCAGGTGCGGGCAACAGGAGGCCCGCGAGACGGAGCGGAATACGCCGGCCCGCCGCCCGGAGGCGGCCTCGATGATCCCGGCCGGCGACGATCCATCGTTCCGACAGCGCCGACCCTTGCTACCGTTGCGGTACAGGTTTTGTCGGCTCGCGTTTGCAGGCTGATTAAGCACGTCTAGTTTGGCGGGAAGCCCGGCTCCCGTTTCACTTCTCATTAGCGGAATGTGATCGTCGCCTTAAGGCGCGGCGCCCGCAATCCATAGCCTTTCATATAAGCCCACGGCAGTACGTAGATGGAGCAACAGGCACAAATACTCTTCGTCGATGACGAGCAGCTCTTGCATGGCCTTTTTGAGCGGCTGTTTTCGCGCCATGGCATGCGGGTAAAAAGCTGTTCGGATGCGGCCCAGGCGATGGCCGAACTCAAGCGGCAACCTTACGACCTCGTCGTAACGGATTTCATGATGCCCGATGTCGACGGCCTCGAACTGCTGGCCCATATCCGCCAGGAGTATCCCCGCACCAAGGTGATCATGGTCACCTCGCACTACAACGTGCAGCACGCCGTGAGGACGATGCAGAACGGTGCGATCGACTACATCCCCAAACCGTTTTCGACCACCGAGCTGGTGGAGCGCGTCCAGCAGAGCCTCGCGAAGGTCCGCGTCGAAGAGGAGGACGAGGACGACGTAGCACCGCGCTCGAAGAAGGGGGCGGCAAGCCGCAACAAGCCCCGCGTGGTCCGCTACATCGGCGAGCACCCGACCATCCGCAACCTCAAGAAACTGATGCCGCGCGTCAGCCAGAACAAGGCGCCGGTGTTTATCCAGGGCGAGAGCGGCACGGGTAAGGAGATCCTCGCCAAGCTCATCCACCAGATGAGCGACCGGGCGAACGGGCCGTACGTCACCCTCAACTGCGCCAACCTGCCGCGCGAACTGGTCGAGAGCCATCTCTTCGGGCACCGCAAGGGCGCCTTCACCGGCGCGATCGACGACATGACGGGCGCCTTTGAAGTGGCGAACGGCGGTACGCTCCTGCTGGACGAAATCACCGAAATCGACCTGGTCGTGCAGGCCAAGCTGCTGCGTGTGCTCCAGGAGAACGAGTTTCAGAAGATCGGCTCGTCGGAAGTCAAGAAAGTGGATGTGCGCGTGATCGCCACGAGCAACCGCAACCTGAACGAGGCGATCCGGGTGGGCATCTTCCGGGAAGACCTCTTCCACCGCCTTTCGGTCTTCCCGCTCACGGTGCCGGCGCTCCGGGATCGGCTCTCCGATGTGCCGCTGCTGACCACCTTCTTCATCGAGCGCTACTGCCAGCTCTACGACCTGCCCGAGAAAACCGCCAGCGACGACCTGATGGCCAAACTGCAGGCCTTCCCGTGGCCGGGCAACGTGCGCCAGCTCGAGAACTTCGTCCAGCGCGGCGTGATTCTTTCCGCCGAGCGCACCGTCGTGGAGGTCGAGGATGTGTACAGCGACTTCTTCGAAGACGCCACGCCGCACGAAGAGAACGTCCTCGCCGGCCCGCAGGGCATTCCCCAGACGATCGAGGACATGGAGCGGATCATGATCATGAAAGCGCTGGCGGATACGAACAACAACCAGCAACGCGCCGCGGAGAAACTCGGGATCAGCGCCCGGACCATCCGCAACAAGCTGCGCCGCTACCGGGAAAGCGGCTTCATGAGCTGAGGCGCGCCCGGCGATCGGGCAGGGGAGGCAACGGCTCCCGAACAGGATATGCACAAGGCGCTGCCGGCAATCGGCGGCGCCTTGTGGCGTTTTATCCCGGCCGGCCGGCGTGTAAGGGAATACGCCCGCATCCTCCCGGGGTTAAGGCGCGGGCCGAACGGTCGATACAGAAGAGACCAGAATAACCGATTGCGAGATCGTTCCCCCCTAACACCCCTACGCATCATGGCAGAAGAAGCGCAAAAACAGGAAAAGGAACCCAAACTGCAAAGCGTGCTGATCATCGACGACGATCGCACCTTCAGGGAGGTCGTCAGCCACCTGCTCAAGCAGCTGAACTACGAGGTGTATACCGCGGAAGACGGTGCGCAGGGGTACGAAGCGGCGGCCAAACACATCCCCGACGTCATCCTGTGCGACGTGCACATGAAGGGGATGCATGGGTATGCGACCACCGAAGCGATCAAGGAGAACCCCGATCTGAACAGCATTCCGATCGTGATGGTGACGGGTTCCGCTTCGCGGCTGGGTGAGATGCGCGGGCGCAATTCGGGCGCGGACTATTACCTGGCCAAGCCGGTGCGCGCCAGCGAGTTGACGGAAGTGCTCAACAAGGCCATGAAGGACCGTGCTGGCTCCGCCGTCGACGAGCGTATGGGCGCTCGCTCGAAGGATTTTATTATGGGATGATCGCCGGCGCGAGGGCCGGCGGACCTCAGTCGGGTTCGACCTGGCCGGTCAGGTCGCCGGCGAGACGCTGGGCGATCCGTTCGATAACCGAAGGGTTCTGGTAGAACTGCGTCTGCAGACGCGCCTTGATTTCCTGCATGCGATCGTCCGACAGGGTGCTTTCGGAATCGAAGGCCTTGCGGGCCATATCCAGATCCTGCAGCTTGCGCTGTTCTTCCTCGAGCGCCCGGCGGCCGGCCTCCGAGATCGCCACGCTGTCGCGATGGGGCGTCTCGTCGCGTTCGCTACCCGGACGCGCCGGCGGACGCGATTCTTTTTCCGTTTTCTCGATCTTCCGGTGCTTGTTGAGCGGATTCGAGTGGGAGAGGCCCCCTTTGGTGATATCCCCGATATTCATGTTGGCATGTCGCTTTGCTACGAGCCTGCCAGGCAGCATCGGGCTGCCCAGGTATCGACCGGAAACGCCAGGAAGCGGTGCTGTTGCGCGGATGCTTTTTCCGGCTCAGCGAAAAACTTTCCAGGCCAGGTGGCTCTAAATAACGCCTGTTCCGGTTCAGGGTACGATTTGAGCCCGTGAGGGCTCTTTCCTGGTGGTAAGATGCATAAGATATGCCATAAACCGGTGCACCTGCCACTCTTTCAGGAAGCGGGGGCATGCGCCGGAGGGCCTCTTAGCCTGTAGTCTGTCTGAACCGGGGATGGGGGCGTCCTGGATGAGGCGATCTGCGCGACGGACCGCGCGCGGCGATCATCCCGTGAGGCGAGGATTCAGCCGGGGAGGGGGGATGGGGCCCGAGGTGTAGCTGCGCTGGGCTTTTTTCTGATGCTGGAGCGCCTGGATCTGGGTCTCCATGAGGGATTCGCGATTCGAAAGCGCGGCGCTGATGGCCTCTTCCTGCCGCTCCAGCTTGGTGAGCAGCGCCTTGCAGGCCGGCGTCGAAAGCGAGCCGGTGGTGTGCTGCTCGGTCAGCGATTCGATGAGTTGACCCCGCTGGTCGAAGAGGAGAAAGAACCGGTCGAGCTCGTCTTCTTCCAGGGCCTCGAGAATCCGCCGGCCGAGCGCCAGCATCTGGTGAAGCGTGTAAGTCATGAACGGAATGGCGTATGAAACTCAGCCGCCGCGCCGTGCGCGTGGCGGTCCGGGAACAGGCGCCGGCGCATGGATCCATGCATCCGGCTCCGCCGGCCCGGGGCTGTGGACAGGGTTTAGCGGCCGATGGCCGACAGACTGGCGGCCTGGCCCTGATAGATCTGGAGGGCTTCCTGGAGCCGCGCGAATTCCGCCCGCAGGCGTTCCTCGCGACGGGCGAGGCGGTCTTCCTCGTCCGCGATGTCGTGATTCAGGTTCCGGATGCGGTCGTCCATGTTCCGCTGCCGCTGATTCACGAAGCCGTTGAAGCCGAGATACTGATCGAGCCGGGTCGAGAGCCGCGTGGCGACGCCGTCTTCGCCGGCAAAAAACGAGCGGACAGTGTCCGGGTCGGCCTCGACGGCGGCGATCAGCTTCTCCGGGTCCTCGAGCTTGAGGGACCCGTCCGAGTTGACCTTGATGCCCAGGTCGGTGATCTGCTTCACGCTGTCCGTCGGCTGATCGGGGACGATCCGCACGATGTCCTCGCGCATGCTGAAGCGGAGCGACGTGAAGGTCGTGTCGCCGGCAAAGGCGCCGCGTTCGCCCGTATCGCCGTTGACGCGGCCTTTGGACTTGACGTAGCTCAGGATGTCGTTGTATTTCTGGATGAAGTCGTTCACCTCATCCTCGATGCCGGAGGCGTCGGGCGTGACGGTGAAGCCCTCGGGGTCGGTCGTGACCTTGCGCAGGGTGAACGTGACGCCGTCGAGCGCGTCGCTCACCTGATTGCCATCCCGGTAAATGGTCAGCCCGTCGAGCACGAACTTGCTGTTCAGCTCGGACGTGTCCTCGCTGGTGCCGATGTCGGTGGCATAACCGCCTACGTCGCCGGCGGCCAGCGCGTTGTTGCTGATGCCGATCTGGGCCAGGAGGCCGTCGGGGTCGGCCGAGAACGAGAGGCGGTTCGTGTAGCCCGTATCGCCCGCGCGAAGCGACAGGCGCGCGGTGCCCGAGGTCTCGTTCAGGACGGAGGCGAACGCCCGGTCGTCCCGCTCGATGGCGTCGCTGTCGACCGCGCTCAGCATGGCGTTGTTGATCGCCGAGGAGACCTGCGTGAGCACCTCCTCGTCGGTGCTGCCCGTGATGTTGACCGACACAGCCACGTCGACGCGGTTGTTCGGGTCGAGGTCCGTCGGGCTGGCCACGCTGATCGTGAACGACTTCGTGCCGCTGCCGATCGCGCCCACGATCGAGGTGTCGGCGGACGTATGCTTGTTGGACAGCCGGGTGTCCACGCTGGCCAGCCGGTTGACCGTGAGCGAATGCGAACCGAAGGCGGCCGCGTCCGACGTCGTGGCCGAAAAGCCCGACGAGCTGTCGAGCGTGATCGTACGGCCGTCGAACGGATGCGAGATCGGGTCGGTGAGGCGCTCCAGGATGCTGTCCAGCGCCGAGAGGCGGCTGTCCAGGTCGCTCAGGACGCTTTTCCGGGTTTCATGCGCCGTTTTTTCGTCCTCCATCCGAAACTTGGTTTCGCTTTCCAGGAGGATGATATTCGAGATCAGGACCTCGTAGGGGTCCGTCTGGCGAAAGGCTTGAAGCGCGGAACTCGTCAACATGGCGGTATACGGTCAGAGGATGTATCGGGCGGAATAGATGCGCGGCGGACACATCGGGAAACCGGTCAGGCCGGCGTCTGCGCGGTCGCGTTGACCAGCAGCCCCTGCCTCCAGGTCGCCCGTAGATCTTCGAGCATTTCCGTGACGACATCGAGGTCGCCGGAGATGCTCGCTCGCATGCAGTATTCGTAGATCTGGGAAAGCCGAATGGCCAGATCGCCGCCTTCCTCGAAGTTCAGCGAGGAGATCAGTTCGATCAGGATTTTTCGGAGCTTGACGCGGTCCCGCGTGTGGCACGCGAGGATCGCCAGATCGTAAAGCTTTGCAACCAGCTGAGCAGGAGAGGCGGATAGCACATCTTGCCTCTGATACTGAGCGGATGCCTGCTGCCTGTACATATTCAGTACCCGTTAGGATGATAAGTGGCTGGTGTGCGCGGAATGGCGTCGTGGCGGCTGTTTCCCCGGCGCGCGGTCGTTCTCGTGGGGAAGAATCTTCATGAGGTACGCGTATTTTCTTCCGTACTGCGGCATGGCCCCGCGCACACACTAGACATGCTATCGGCTCCGAAACCAGCCCCTTAAATGAGGTCGGTCACGTTTCTTCAGGCCGCCACGACGTTTCCGCCCCGCGCCCGCCGCACGCGGCGGCGGGGGAGGGGGAATTTGGCACGTTAACGGCTTCCAGGCTCCATCAACTGCTCAGGTTTATCCCTTCGGTCGACCGACGGTGGACCCCGTGTCGGGTCCGTTCCTGGGTACGCAACGTCTATATCACACTAGCCTGAAGGAGCACCATGGAGGATCGTTCGAAGGAAGCATTTGGACACTTCAACGAGGCGCAGAACGCCCTTGAAAGCGGGGATCTCGACCGCGCACGTGAGCTGTTCGAGCGGCTCGATTACGAGACCATTGAACGGGTCGAGCCGGACGACGCTCTGGCTGCACGGGTTCTTGCGCTCCACCTGAGCATCGTTCAGGAGCGGTTCCGCGACGCGATGTATCACGCCGACGCTGCGCTCGACCTCGCCGAGAACGAGCCGCTCATCCACCATCTGGGCGGCCTGGCGCTATGGGCCGAGGGGCACCACCGCAGCGGCGCCGAAATGCTGGTTTATGCCGCCGAGCTGCTCGACGGCGCCGGCGATGCGGAAAAACCGTTCAACTTCGAAGTCGACCCCGCGCAGGTGTATTACTACGCCGCCGAGGCGTGCCACACCTTCGAGAACGAGACCGCGGCGGAGGACTTCTACCAGAAGTCCATGCAGTATGCCAACGAGATGAACGGCATGCCGTCCCTTTGACGGACGACGCCGCGCAAGCACGAGAAGATGAAGCTATCTATACCTACACAAGGACCGTCCGGCAGCCAGGCCGGCCCCCGCCTGTCGCTCTGCATGATCGTCAAGAACGAGGCCAAGACGCTGGAGAAGTGTCTTTCGCTGGCCCGGCCTCATGTCGACGAGATCGTCGTGGTGGACACCGGCTCGACGGACGGGACGCAGGACATCGCGCGCCGGTATGCGGATGTCTATGACGAGATCGAGTGGCCCGGCTCCTTCGCCGTGGCGCGCAACCACAGTCTGGACCTCGCCACGTCGGAGTACATCCTCATCCTGGATGGCGACGAGTACATCGAGAAGCCCGACGCCTGGAAGCGGATTCGCGAAAGCCTTGGCCTGCTGGACTATGCGGCGATGTTGCTGCCGGTCAAGAACCTCCTCGGCGACACGAACGTGGTCGAAGCCGATGTGTTCTGGCAGGAGCGCATCCTGCGCAACCACCCGGATATCCGGTATTTCGGCAGCGTCCACAACCAGGTCATGGAGGCCATTGCGGCGCACGCAAAGCAGACGGGCCGGCAGGTGGTGCGCCTCGACGCCGAGATCGTCCATACGGGCTATGCCCTGCCCGAGGCCGAGATGGTGAAGAAGTACAAGACGCGCCTGGATCTGCTCCGGCAGGAGTACGAGAACCCCCGGTCGGACATCTACCGCGCCTACTACGGCTACCAGCTCGGGCTGATCTATTTCATCATGCGGCGCAACGAGGAAGCGGCGCAACTCTTCGCCAGCATCGACTACGCGAAGCTGACGCCCGAAAACGCGTATTACACGCGGCTCCTCGGGGCGCAGACCGAGATGCGGCTGAACCGCTACGCCGACGCGCTCGTGCATTGCAACGAGATGCTCGCGCTGAATCCGCGGGAGCCGGTCGGCTTCTACCTGACCGGCGTCGCGCTCATGCGCGCCGAGCAGATCGAGGACGGCATGCTCATGCTGCTGCAATCGTACCACGTGAACGAGCAGACCGACGGGTACGTCCGGTTCGTCTTCAACACCCGCATTCTGCTGCGGCATCTGACGGTCGCGTGCCGGAGCATCGGCCTGGAGCAACATGCCCGGGCGTTCGAGTCCATCGGCATGGCGGAAACGTTCGATCCCGAAGAGGTCAAATCGTATATCCTGGCGCTTCAAAGCGCGTTCGCACGGGCGAGCGTGCCGGCCTGAATTTGCTTGACCCCGAAAAACAAGAACACCCCTCCGAATGATCGGAGGGGTGTTCTCGGCAGGCCGGTGGGCCTGCCGACCCACGGGAGCATGTATGCCAGAACCGTCCCGTTTCTGGGTATTTTTTACCTTAGAGCAGGGACAGTACTACCTGCGGGCCGAGGTTCGCCTGCGAAACAGCGGCGACACCGGTCTGCTGCAGGATCTGCAGCTTGACGATCTCGATCTGTTCTTTGGCAAAGTCAGCGTCCATGATGCGGCTACGAGCGGCATCCTGGTTGATCATGTTCACGTTGAGGTTCTCCTCCTTGAAGGAGAGCGCCAGCTGGTTGTCACCCAGGCTGCCCAGCGTGCTCGCGATCGTGTTGATGGCGGAATCGATACCAGCCAGCGACCCGGTGGCCGAGTTGGCCGAGGAAACGCTGAGGGACGTCGAACCGACACCCAGCGCTCCAGCGGACAGCGCGCCAACCGTCACCTGGAAGGTGTCCGTGCTGCCGGCGCCAACCTGGAACTGGAAGCTGCCCGTCGTGAACACGGAGACGCCGTTGAACGTGGTGCTGCTGATGATCGAGTTGATTTCCGTCGAGAGCGCATGCAGCTGATTGTTGATCAGCGTACGCTCGAAGCTGCCAAGCGTGTCGTTGGCGCCCTGGATCACCTTTTCCTTCATGGTCATCAGGATTTCCTGAATGGTGCCCAGGCTGCCTTCGGCAATGCCCAACATACTTTTCGCATCACCAATATTCGCCAGCGCTGCCGCCTGGCCGCGAACCCGCGACTCGAGCTTCATGCCGATCGAAAAACCAGCCGAATCGTCTTCGGCACGGTTTATGCGATTACCGGTTGCGAGTCGCAGCTGACGCGTGCCAAGTTCGGCGTTCGACTTCTGCAGCTCGAACAGCGATTGCATCGACTGAATGTTGGTGTTAATGCGAGTCAAATCTCCAAAAGCCATGATCCTTCCTCCGTTTGTGTTGGTTATTGGCGTGGAGTGAGAAGGGTTCGGGGTGGTGGTGCGAGCACTGCCCCGAACTCGCTTATTTTATGTACTTGGGTCCTGGTGCTTCCTTCGGCCGGCCACGGTTTGCGAGTATGGCGATGGCGTCTGGAAGCGGGTCCCTGGGGTTGATTTCTGAGTCGGCGGCCCGAAGGCCGCCTTTCTCGTTTCATCCGACTACTGGAGCAGCTGGAGGATCGACTGGGGCGCCACGTTGGCGTTGACCAGTGCGCTCACGCCGGTCTGCTGCAGGATCTGCAGCTTGGCGATTTCCATCTGTTCCTTGGCGAAATCCGCGTCCGAGATGCGGCTCTTCGCCGATTCGTTGTTGATGATCGAGGTCGAAAGGTTTTCTTCCTTGAAGCTGAGCGCGAGCTGGGAGTTACCCAGGCCGGCCATGATGCTCGCGATCGTCTGGATGCCGCGGTCGATGCCGCCCAGAGACGATGCGGCCGAGGTGGCCGAACGTACGCTCAGGCTCGTCGAGGCTACGCCCAGACCGTTCGCCGAGATGGCGCCAACCGTCACCTGGAAGAGGTGATTGCTGGTCGGTCCGACCATGAAGGTCAGCGCGCTCGAGGTGAAGATGCCCCGGCTCAGGAACAATGCGCTGCTGATGACGGAGTTGATTTCCGTCGACAGGCTGTTCAGCTGGGTTTTGACCAGGGCTCGCTCTTCGCTTCCAAGCGTGTCGTTCGCGCCCTGGATGACTTTTTCCTTCATCGTGGCCAGGATGTCCATGATGGTGTTGAGGGCGCCTTCCGCAACGGTCAGCATGCTCTTCGCATCGCCGATGTTGGCAAGCGCCTGGGCCTGGCCCCGCAGACGGGCTCCGAGTTTCTTCGAGATCGAATACCCCGCAGCGTCGTCCTCCGCACGATTGATTCGGCTGCCGCTGGCCAGCCGAAGCTGACGGACACCGAGGCTCATGTTGGTGCGGTTCAACTGATTCAACGCGCCAAGAGACTGGACGTTGGTGTTAATTCGAGACAGATCTCCAAATGCTCCCATGGTGTTTTTTCTGGGTTGGTTTATGGTTCGGTTCTGGCATGTAAGATCATTCTAGAGCCTGTATCGTCGGGCGCTGAGGTGCCTTAAGGCGATGCTTACAAAAATGATTGAGCAGATGCGGAAGTCCTCGCGCCGCCCCCGATAGCCGGCGGGATTCGGGGCGCGTCTCCCCCGGTTCGCGTCACGCCATAGCGTGCCCTCCAGCGGCAAGCAGGAGCGGGAAGGGCGTTCCCTGGCCCCGCATCCACGCCGGCGCCCGCGAGGCGCTCAGGCCGGCTTCCTGAGGCTGCAAGACCCTAGGCGCTCCAGGCGGTGCGGTCACGAAAAAAGGCCGACGCACATGGTGCGCCGGCCTTGCCGGTTGCTGCTCGGGCCGGGGGAGGGTCCCCGGACCGTTATCCTGCGTTCGGTCCGTCGTTCAGGAGTTCGCGCGCGCGTTCATGTCCAGCGCCCCCGGCGCCGTGAGGCGGCGCGCCTCCTCGATCTTGCCCTCGCGGATGCACAGGGCCACCAGACGCCGGCGCAGGAGCTGATTCCGGGGATCCTGCGTGTAGGCGTTGCGATACAGCGGCAGCGCCTGCTGCGTCCAGCCCTGCTGGACGAGCGTCTGCAACAGCGCGTCGTTGAATTCGAGCGTATGCGTCGCCATCAGGATGGCCGCCACGCGGCCGGCCTCGTCGGGCTGGTTGCGGTAGAGCGTGAGCCGGAAATAATCCTCGAGCAACCCGATGGGCATCGTCGTCAACCCGCTCGGGAAGGCCTCGTCGATCAGGCGGGCGACGTCGTCCCAGCCTTTGAGCCGCCAGGCGCAGGCCGCGCCGCAAAGCTTCCATTCCTGTTCCGTCAGGGCATGGTCCCAGGCCGCGGGCCGGGCCGGCGGTTTGACCGCCAGGAAGTGCGCGAACGCCTCGTCGAAGAGCTGCTGGGCCATCAGGGCATCGACGATGATGCGGTGCGAGGCCCATTGCTTGCCGTATTGCGCGATGGACTGCTCCGCGTGCCGGCGTGCCTTCCGGTAGTCGCCGGCCTGATGAAACGAAGCCGCCAGCGCCATATGGAGGGCCGCCTGCTCTTCGTTGGGCAACGTGCTCTGGTCGCCCAGGATCACCCGCAGCGACAGGCTCCTCGGATCCGCCTCGCGATGCATGATGGCCGGCAACACCTCGTTCGCGGCCGCCGGCAGCCTCGCGGGTTCCGGCAGCGCCAGCGCGGGGAGGCGATACGCCGACAGAAACGATTGATTCGAGGACAGGGAAAAAGAAGAAGCCATGTTCGTTCGGCGTTTAGATGTAGTTGAGAAGCGAGAGGTCGAGTACGCGGCTGGCGACCTGCAGCGAATTCTGCAAGTCGGCCTGCGCCTTCTGGAGCGTAATGATCGTCTCGGCAAAATCGGCGTCCTCGATCGTGGAGCGGTGTTGCGCCACGGTCACGCCGGCATCGATCAGCTGGTTTTCCGCCAGCGTCAGTTTGTTGCCCTTCGTCCCCACCTCGGCCGCGAGCTCCACGATATGGTCCATGGCGCCCTTGACCACCTCCACATTCTGGGCGATCGCCACCGTGTCGTTGGCGCGCAGGGCGTCGGACAGGTTCTGCAGCGCCTCCGTCAGGGTGTAGTCCGCCGTGCCGTCGCCGTCGCGATCGACGTTGAAGACCTGCGTGCCGCTGACCGCGACGTCCAGCGTCGTTTCGGGGCCGATGGCCCGGGGCCGCGGCTGGTCGTTCCCGTAGTAGACGACGCCCGCGCCGTCCGCCGTCGGGTCGATGGGGTCGACGGCAAACGGCTTTACCGTCGACCGCGTGCCGGCGTAGAGGTATTCGTCGTCCACCTGCTCGTTGAGCAGGTCGATCGTGCTCTCCTTCAGCGTGTCGATGAGCGTCGCGATGGCGTCGCGCTCGCCCTGGTCGAGCGTCTCGTTCGCCGCGCCCACGCTGCTCTGATAGGCCTCCGAAAACAGGTTCGAGAGGCCCTCGAGGTTGGCCTGCGTATGATCGATCCAGCTCCGGGCGACCGACATCGTCCGTTCGTACTGGTCGTACCGGTTCTGCAATTGCTCGAACTGGCGCGCCCGGGCGTACCCCGCGGCGTCGTCGGAGGCGCGGTTGATCCGAAGGCCCGACGCGAGCTGCTCCTGGGCCACCGATAGTTCGCGCTGTTTGTTGAGCAGCGTCCCCTGAAAGGCCACGCTCGAAAGGCTCATCGCGCGGGATACCGCGCTGGATTCCATGCTCATGACGTACGAATGGTTGAGATGAAGTGGTGGAGCGGCGAGACAGCCGTCACGGGAGCGACAACAGCGTATCCATCATCGACTGGGCCGTGCTGAGCACGCGCGCCGCCGCCGCGAACGTTTGCTGGTAGAGGATCAGGTTGGACAGCTCCTCGTTGATCGAAACGGCCGAGACGCCGCGTTCGAGGGCGCCGAGGTAGTTGACGACCGCCAGGTGCCCCTCGTACTGATCGTTGGCGCGCTGGACCTGGGCGCCGATCTCGCTGGTCATGTTGATGGCGTGTTCCTCGAACGACACATCCCCGAGCGGGGCCTGGTCCACGGTGCGTTCCGCCAGGATGGCGAGCGCGGTGTCGTTGTCGCTGAGGACCGTCGGGTCCGGGTCGTCCGACGCGGCGATCGATCGGGGATCGGCGATATCGGTGGACAGCGCGATGGTGCCGGCGGTCACGCCGGCCGGATCGAAAAAGTTGAGTCCGGTATTCCCGTCGAGCCCGAAGCCGTTGCTGTGGAGTGTGTTGATGCGATCCACGAGGGTGCTCGCGAGGTCGTCCAGCTGCTGGCGCGCGTCGGGATAGGCGACGGTCAGGGCGCGCATCAGCGCACCGAGCCGGCCGTCGTCGCCGGGCGTCGGGTTGAAGGAGATGCCGGAGCTTTCGAACGTCAGCGTCGGGAGCACGCCGGTCGTGTCGAGATCAAGGTGTTCCACCGTGTCGCCCTGGACGACGACCATGCCGCCGATCGTGACGTTATACATGCCCTGGTCGTCGAGCTGGATCTGCAGGGGCGCCATCTCGGAGAGTTCTTTCACGAGCTGGTCCCGGCGGTCCTCGCCGGCCAGATCGGGCGCGTTGGCCGCGCGGCCCGTGGCGATGCGCTGGTTGAGCCGGCCGATTTCGTCGAGCCGGAAGTTGAAGTCGACGACCGTCTGCGAGAGCTGGGCGATGCTGTCGTCCTGGAGCCGGTCGATGTCCGTCGAGATGCGGTTCAGGGTCAGCGTCAGGCTCTGGGCCCGGTTGATGAGCGCCACGCGCGCCGAAAGGCTCGTTGGTGTGTCGGCCACATCGCTCCATCCGTCCCAGAACCGGCTGAGCTGGTTCGTCAGCGAGGCGTCGCTGTTGACGGGGAAGAGGTTTTCGAGGGCGCTGAGGATGCGGGCCTCTTCATCCGAGGCGCCGAGGCCGGCGTTGGCCTCCCAGGTCGCCGCGGCGAGGACCTGATCCCGCACCCGGTCAATGTCGCCGATCGAAACGCCGATGCCGGTCGACGTGCCCATCGGGGTGACGACCTGCACGCCCGGGCTGGCGATGGACGCCGATTCGAGGGAGACCCGCCGGCGGGAGAAGCCTTCCGTGTTTTCGTTGGCGATGTTCTGGCCGATCGTGTTGATGACGGCGCTCGTCGTGCGGAAGGATCTCCGCGTGAGCTCGATAAGCTGATTGATGCTCATGATTACCTTGGGCTGGAAAAAAACGGAGCTGCGCGATTCAGGCGCTAGCCCATCCGGTTGACGATGGGGCGGGATTTGCCGCCGATGGTCGTCTTGCCCCGCGGCGTATACAGGGACACCGGCTCGGGCTGGTGCACGGACTGGACGGTCTGGATGAGTTCTTTGCCGAGGTGCAGCGCATACTGAAGCGTATAGGCCAGTTCTTCGCTTTTCTCTTTCGTTTCCGCCGCCAGCTCCATTAGCGAAGTGCGGCTTGCTCGGAGCCGCTGCGCCGTTTCGTGGTCGCCGATCTCGCGTTCGAGGTGGTCAGCGACGGCCCGGATCGTAGCGGGCTGCCCCTCCCAGCCGATGGTGGCGGCGATGCCGGCGAGCATCGCTTCCTGCTCCTCATGGAGCCGCGTGAGGACGTGCAGCCGCTCGTTGGCCGAGATCGTCGACTCCCGCACCTCGGCCGATTCCCGGGCGCGCAGGGCTACCATTTGCGATTCGATGCTCGCTTCGAGCGCCTGCAGGGCGCTGCGCTCTTCGTCGAGTTTTTCGGCGAGCCACCGCGCCTGCTCGGGCAGTGAAGGGGCTTCGGGAGGATGGGGCGTTTCCATGGTCGTTTACGGTTCAACGGGCGGCGCAGCCGGCTCCGGGGCATCCCCGGAGGGATCCACGGCGCCCATCTGACGCTGCCACTGCGTGAGAAGGAGATCGGAGAGGCCGAACGTCTTTTGCTCGACCAGGTGCTCGGTCAGGATGTCGGTCAGCATCGAGCGCTGGGTGTCGCCGTAGGCTTTCATCCACCCGGGCGCCTCGTCGCCGCTGAGGCCGGTCTTGAACAGCGGGTCGGTCAGCGTCTTGACGAATTGCTGGACCAGCACCTGTTCGAAGGCCTTCGCCGCCTCCTCAGGGTCGGCGGACTTCCGGAGCAGATCCGGGTTGAGCCCGGCGCCCGGCGTATCGGAAAGGGGAGAGATGGACACGGGGAAAGGGTTCAAGGTTCAAGGTTCAAGGTTGTCAGGTTTAAGGGCTTGTAGATGAGGGTCTTGGAGATAGGGGAGACGTGGGAGATAGCCGCTCACGGAGAATGGCGCTGCCCCACAGCCTTCAGATCCCTTAATCCTTGAACCTCAAACCTTGAACCTATAGAATGATCAGCTCGCCCTGGAGGGCGCCGGCGCGTTCGATGGCCTGGAAGATGCCGATGACGTCGCGGGCCGTGAGGCCGAGGTCGTTCAGGGCGGCGGCGAGCTGGTTGACGTCGGCGTTGGGCGCCAGGACGACCGATCGGGTGCCGCTTTCCTCGATATTGGCGGTGCCGGCCGCGCCCTGGACGGTTTCGCCCTGGGCGAGCGGATTCGGCTGCGAGACGAACGGGTCCGCCTGCGTGGAGATGACGATGCTGCCGTAGGTCAGCATCACCTCGCTGATGCGGACGTTGCCGCCGGCGACGATGATGCCCGACCGCTCGTTCACCACCAGCCGCGCCGGCACGTCGACGGCGATGCGGAGGTCTTCGAGCGACGCCATCAGCGCCGGCACGCCCGTCACGTTCTGCGGCATCGCCACGCGGACGAGGCCGGCGTGCTCCACCGTCGCGGCGCCGGCGTAGAGGCCGTTGATCACGTCGGCCACGCGCGTGGCGTTGGTGAAGTCGGGCTCCTTGACGATCAGGCCGATGTCGGTCCGGTTCGCGAAATTCAGCGGCACCTGCCGGGATACGAGCGCGCCGTTGGGGATGCGCCCCGTATTGGTATGGTTGATCTTGACGGACGAGCCGAGGCTCGACGCCAGCACGGCGCCCGTGGACACCGGACCCTGCGCCGTCGCGAAGACCTCGCCCGTGACCGGGTTCTGGAGCGGCGTCTGGATCAGGATTCCGCCGGAGAGCGACGTCGCGTCGCCGATGGCGGACACGGTCGCGTCGATCAGGCTTCCCGGACTGCTGAACGGATCGAGCGTGGTCGTCACGATGACCGCCGCCGCGTTGCGCGAGGCCAGCTGCTCGGGGTCGACGGTGATGCCGAACCGCTGCAGCATGTTCGCGATGCTCCGGATCGTATGCGGCGACCCGCGTTCGCCGCGGGCGCGGTCGCCGGTCCGGTCGAGGCCCACCACCAGGCCGTAGCCGGTCAGCTGCGTGGGGGACTTGGACTCGATCGAGACGAGATCCTTGAGCCGCACTTCGCCGGCGTTCTGCGCGAACGCGGGGCTCGCCAGCAGGGCGAGCACGGCGAACATCGCCCAGAGATCCGCCGTGCAGGCTTTGCTGCGGCTCATTCTGATGGTCGTTTCCATGCCAGATCCGTGATTGTAGAGGATGAAGCCTTAATTGGATATGCCCACGTAGGCCGCCGCGCCGATGGCGACGATGGTCGCCAGCCCGGTCAGCGCGCCGGGGCCGAGCAGGGCGCGTTTGACGCCGCCGGCGCGCTTGTACACGATGTTCGCGTTAGCAAGCTGATAGGAGAGGACGGAGTTGTCGCCCTGGATGTCGAACGGTCGGACCATGCCGCGCACCTCCATGAGATGCGTCTCGCCGTTGACGTTCAGGCTGCGTTCGCCCTGCACGACGAGGTTGCCCGAAAGCGAGTCGACCGCCACGATGATGGCGGTCATGTTGCCCCGGAGGAGATCCGACTGGACGCTCCCGTTGCGCCGCTCGGCGTCGTTCTGGAACGTGGCGTTGAGCCCGAACTGGCCGTTCAGCGCCGTCCCGCCGTCGAGTCC
>JAWKNW010000030.1 GCA_041391505.1 Rhodothermales bacterium | reverse complement strand
ACACGCCCCTCGAGGGCGCGCGAGAGCGTGGCTTCGTCGGCATACTCGAGGTCCCCGCCGATGGGCAACCCGCGCGCGATGCGCGTCAGCCGGACGCCGAAGGGTTTGAGCAGCTGGGCCAGGTAATAGGCCGTGGTATCGCCCTCGACGTTGGGGTTCATGGCGAGGATGACCTCGCGGGTGGGGACGCGCTCAGCGTCGCCGGCCGGGCCGGCGTCCGCCGGCACGATGCGGGCGACGAGCTCGCGGATGTGCAGGTCCTCGGGGCCGATGCCGTCGAGCGGGCTGATGACGCCGCCCAGGACGTGGTAGACGCCGGTATATTCGTTCGTGCGCTCCAGCGCCATCACGTCGTTCGGCTCCTCGACCACGCAGATCACCCCGTGATCGCGGCGCGACGACGTGCAGATCCCACAGCGCGCGTCGTCGCAGACGTTGAAACACACCTCGCAGCTGCGGACGCGGTCCTTGACGGCGACGAGGGCGCGGGCCATCTCGGCCACGTCCTCCCGGGGCATCTTGAGGATGTACGCGACGAGCCGATGCGCGGTCTTGCGGCCGATCGTGGGCAGGCGCGTGAAGTGTTCGACGAGCGCCTCGACGGCCTCGGACGTGAATTGCATGGCGATGCCGGTCGGTTACAGTCCGAACTGCTTGGGATCGAAGCCGGGCGGCAGCATGCCCGAGGCGGCGCGGCTCATTTCGCCGCGGGCCAACTGGGCGGCTTCCTCCAGCGCCTTGTTCACGCCGGCGATGATGAGGTCCTCCAGCAGCTCCAGGTCGCTCGGGTCGACGGCGTCCGGCTCGATCTTGATCCGGGTGATGCGCTGCTGGCCGTTTGCGGTGACCTTGACCATGCCGCCGCCGGCTTCCGCCGTCACCGTCTGCGCGGAGAGGGCCTCCTGCGCTTCGGTGATCTTGCGCTGCATGTCCATCATCTTGCCGAACATATCGGCCATATTGAGATCGTCTGACATAAATCGTGTCTGCTCAGGGTCGGGGGTGTGTCGTCACCAGACGACTTCGCCGCCGAATTGATCGAAAATGGCGCGGATGACGGGGCTTTCCTGCCGTTTCTGTTTCATGTACTCGTACGGATCGATTTCCTGAGGGGTTTCCACGGCTTCCGGTCCATCTTCACTCCCCCCGATCACAAAATCGAACCGCGTGATCGTTCGGCCCGTCTCCTCCTTGAAGTTGGCGACGAGAAACTCCTGCTGGCTGTCGAGCATGCGCCGGTGAAAGTCGTCGGGCACGGAGAGCACGATGACGGCACCCTGGTCGTCCAGCGGGGTGGCGTGCTGGAGCAGGGCGCTCACGTGGATGCGCTCCACCTTGACGCGTCCGACGAAGCCCGGCCAGAGCGCGAGCAGCACGGCGTTCTGCGACGAGGGGGATGGCGCGATGGCGACATCGATTTCCACGCGCAGCGAGGCTTCCGGGTCGCCGCCCCGGGGCGGGCCCGCGGGTTTTTTCTGGAGCAGCGGCGTCCCGAAGAGGTTTTCGGTGCCGCCGCCCTGGGGGGGCGGTGCGGGTGGCGGCGGGGGCGGCGCCGGCTTGTCAACCAGCTTGAGCGGAGGCCGCACGTCGGGCTCCGGCGCCGGCGGCGGCTCGGGTTTTTGGGGGGGCGCCGGGCTGGGCGCCGGCGGGCGGGCGGCCTGGGGCGGTGGAGGCGGCGTCGGAGTTGCCGGCGTCGGTGCCGGCGGGGTTGCCGGCGCTCCGCCGCGCTGTTCGAGCTGATCGAGCCGCGCGAGCGCTTCGCGCAGGTCGACGCTGCGCGCCAGGCTGGCCATCTTGAGGAGCGTCATTTCGAGCCGGAGCCGTGGCTGGGTGCTCGTCCGCAGCTTTTCCTCTCCTTCATCCACCAGCATCAGCAGCCGGAGCAGATCGGTCTCGGTAAACGCGGCGCTGTCGACGCCGTACCGCTCGCGCACCGACTCGGCGGCCTCGATGAGCGATGTGTCGGGCATGGTGCAGGCCACGAGCAGGTTGCGCAGGTGCGACGCGAGACCGGCCATGAATTCCTGCATGTCGTATCCGGCGCGCGTGAGCCGTTCGACCAGGGCGAGCATGCCGGCGCTGTCGCTCGTCTGGACGGCGCGGGTCACCTCGAAGTACAGGTCGATATCCACCACCCCGAAAGCCTGCGCCAGCTCGGCGTAGGTCATGTTCGTCCCGCAGAGCGCGATGGCCTGGTCGAAGGCCGAAAGCGCGTCGCGGAGCGCCCCGTCACCCTTGTGGGCGATCAGCATCAGCGAGGCTTCGTCCGCCACGATGCCTTCCTCCTGGCAGATCCGCTGGAGGTGGCTGACGATCTCGGGAACGGCGATGCGGCGGAAGTCGAACCGCTGGCACCGCGACAGGATGGTCGGCAGGACCTTGTTCGGCTCCGTCGTCGCAAAGATGAAGAGGACGTACGGCGGCGGCTCTTCCAGCGTCTTCAACAGCGCGTTGAAGGCCGCGTTGGAGAGCATGTGCACCTCGTCGATGATGTACACCTTCCGCCGGCTGCCCTGCGGCGGCACCAGCACGGTCTCGCGCAGGTCCCGGATATCCTCCACCTTGTTGTTGGAGGCGGCGTCGATCTCGATGATATTCAGGCTGCGCCCTTCCTCGAACGTCCGGCACGAATCGCAGGTGCGGCACGGCTCGCCGCCGTCGCCGCGCTGGTCGGGCGGGGTCGTGCAGTTGATGGCCTTCGCGAGGATGCGCGCCGCCGTCGTCTTGCCGACGCCGCGGGGGCCGCTGAACAGGTAGGCGTGCGCCAGCCGATCCAGGCGAATCGCGTTGGTGAGCGTTTCGGTGACGTGCTCCTGGGCTACGATTTCGTGGAACCGCTGCGGCCGGTATTTGCGCGCCGCAACGAGATAAGGTTGGCTGGACATGGGTATTTGCTGGCCGCGTGACGAGGTGATGCCGCAGGTCGCCGGTTCGTGGGCAACATAGCGGGGCGATCCCTCACCTGCAAGCGAAGAAGGAGAAAATTGGGGCTCAGGCCGGCTTCGTATCGCGCGCGCGCCGACCCGCCTCGTCGGTCTCGCCCGATTCGGCCGGCCGGAAACAATGCCGGCAGCGCGGTTCGTACGCCTCGGCGGCGCCGAGGAGCAGCCGGCTCGATCCGGCGGTGATTCGCTGCGAATGGTTCGCCGGCGATCCGCAGACGACACAGACGGCGTGCAGCTTCGTGACGTACTCGGCGACGGCCATCAGCTGGGGCATGGGTTCGAACGGCTGCCCGGTGTAGTCCTGGTCGAGCCCCGCGACGATGACCCGCGTGCCCCGCGCGGCCAGTTGCTCGCAGACCGAAACCAGGGCGAGATCGAAAAACTGCGCCTCGTCGATGCCCACCACGTCCGCGTCGTTCGTGAGCAGGAGTATCTGCGAGGCGGCGCTCACGGGTGTCGACGAGAGCGAGTTTTCATCGTGCGAGGTCACCTCTTCCTTGCTGAACCGGTTGTCGAAGGACGGTTTGTAGATCTCGATGTGCTGTTTCGCGAAGCGCGCGCGACGCAGCCGGCGGATCAGCTCCTCGGTCTTGCCGCTGAACATGGATCCGCAGATGACCTCGATCCAGCCGGTTTCGCGATTTCGATGCAGGGCAATAGGTTCCATAAGGCGCCGCGTTCATTCGGAGGCGTCAAGGTACTGGTCGGACCGGGGTGTTTTCAATGCTCAGCACCCGAAAATCCCAGCACCCGAAAATCCCAGCACCCAAAATCCCAGCACCCGAAAAAAGCCGGGAGCCCGTTACACGTCCGCCAGCGCGCTTGTTTCCACCCATCCGCGGGTTCCGTTCGGGAGCCGCACTTCGGCCCAGGCGTCGGCGTTGCCGAGCACATCCACCACCAGGCCTTCGTGGATGGTGAGTTCCGTGCCGGAGGTCTCCAGGGGCGCGTCGCGCAGCGCCGTCTGGGTCGCGACGACGACGGCCGTCCGCTCGGATGTGGACTGGATGGAGGCCGCGAAGGCCGCCACGAGGAGGACGGTGGCCGCGAGCGTGGTGACGGCGCGGAGCCGGCGGAGCCAGGGATTGCGCCATCCCCGCAGGATGCGGCCGGCGAAGAGCCCGGCCGCCACGAAATAGAGCAGCAGCCCGCCCCAGAGCAGCCCGCGGCCGCCCGTGCGCGTGATGTGGCTGTGCCACCACGCCACCCAGACCGGCTGAGGCACGTGCGAGAACTGATCGACCGTGTGTCCCCGCGCGATCTCCAGGCTGTGGAGCAGCTCGGCGCTCTCCGGCGTCAGCCGCCGGCTCTTTTCGTAATACCGGATGGCCTGCCCGATCCGGTCGAGGCGGTAATAGGCGTTGCCCATGTTAAAATAGAGCGCCCCGCTCGCGTAGCCCTGGTCGATGGCGGACTGGTAGGCCGCGATGGCCTGTTCGTACTGGCCGTCGCGATACAGCTGGTTGCCCTGGTCGAAGGCCAGCACGGCCTCGCTCACCTGCGCGCCGGCGGGGCGGGCGAACCCTGTCGCAGCGGCCAGCAGGGCGACCAGGAAGAAGCCTGTGAGGTTCGGGCGGCGCATGTCAGTTCAACTCCGTATCGAGCTGGACGATCAGCTGGCTTGCCCGGTCGCAGGCCGTGTCCATCTCCGACTGGTTCGGCGGGATGGGCGCGAATCGCACGCGATCGCACTCCTGGATCAGTTGCACCGTCTGGCCGCAGAGCACGGCGGAGGCGCCGTGTTCCGCGAGGGCGTTTTCGAGCTGGCTGTAGGTCAGTCCGGTCTCGGCCACATTGAGGCGATTCCCGATAAACGAGCGGATGGCGCGTTCGACCTCCTGGTAAAAGCCGCGCGAGTCCTGCCGCGAGAGCAGCGCCATGGCGCCGGCGAGGTGCTTCCTGGCCAGCGGATGGGCGCGCCGGTTGCGCAGCAGGCGTTCGTCGCCGGCGAGCTGGCGGGCCCGTTTGGTGTAGACGTACAGGCCGGCGATGCCCAGCAGCGGGAGCAGCAGCGCGATGTAGACGAACGGGTTTTGGTGCAGCGGCATCCGCGCGATGCGCGACCAGTTGCTGGCCTCGGGCAGGATGCCGGCGATGTCGTCCACGGGCAGCCCCATCGCCGAGGTCAGCGCCGCCACGGGCGCGGAAGCCGTGCCGGTCACGCGCACGCTGACGGGCTCGGGCCGCATCTTCTCATATTGCTTGCGCGCGGTGTTGAAATACGCCATCTCCACCTGGGGCAGCTGGAAGGTGCCGTTGGAGCGGGGGATGAGGACGTAATTCAGCACCTTGGTGCCGTTGATCCGGTTTCCGGTCCGGTTGATCGAGGTCTGGATCTGCGGGTCGTACTGCTCGAAGACACCCGGCGGCGTGAACAGGGGCGGATCCAGCGTGGCGATGTTGCCGGTGCCCGAGATGCGGACTTCCACTTCGATCGGTTCGCCGACTTCGACGGCGTTGTCGCTCACGCTGGCCTCGATATGGAACGAGCCGACGGCGCCGTTGAACGACTCAGGCGCGCCGGGAGGCAGGGGTTCGACGTGGATCGTCACCGGGGGCGACGAGACCTCGACCGGCTCGTACCGGGGGCTGAAGCTGAAAAACTGGTCGAACGGATTGGCGGACCGGTGCGGGACGAAGGCTTCCGCCTCGATCTTGAGGGGGTCTATCGACAGATCGCCCGAGCGCGTCGGAAACACGGCCACCCGCTTGAGCACGATGGTGTTGTACCGGAGCCCTTTTTCAACGACGGTTTGCGGAATCGGCCGGCGCTCGACATCCAGTTCCTCCCGCCAGAATCCTTCCGCGTCCCACGAGTCGGCGAGGCGGCTCTGCCGGAGCTGCATCCCCTCACGAAAGAACAGCTGGTATTCGATGTTGACCTGCTCGTTCTGGTAGACGTTTCTGGCGCTGGGGATAGCCCGGATAAAGATGTCGTCCTTGCCGATCGCCGACTGCGGGGGGGTGTTGTCCGGGGCGGAGGGGGTAGCGAACGGATCGATCAGCCGGGTGCGCGTGTTGCGCCGGGCCGTTTGCGGCCGCTGGGACTGGGGGACGACGGTCACGGAGATCGGTGCGGTCCGGTAGTTTTCCCCCTTCACCTTCACCACGGCGGCGTCGATTTTGGCCTCGCCTTCGCGGGTGGGGCGCATGCGCCATTCGTAGGACACGCTCTGGCTCATCTGCCCGTTGATGATGCTCGTGCTCATCTGCGAACTCGGCATCACCTGGAGCAGCGTGAGTCCTTCCGTTCGAGGGGCTTCCGGGCGCACCACATCGTTAGGGCTGGCGTTTTCGATCTGGATGCTGTAGGCCAGGATTTCTTCCGTCCCGATGGTGTTCTCGCTCACAAAGGCCTGCACGCGTATGGCCTGACCGCGCGCCGCCGTGGAGCCGGCGAGCATCAGGACGATCGCGAGCCATCGGATACCTGTGCGAAGGGGAGGCGTCGATATGGGTGAAATCGAAGGCATATGCCAAACTACCAGTCTTTTTCCACGGCCCGAGGTCGGGTCTGGGGCTTGAGCACCTGCCGGAGCAGGTCTTCCTCTTCGTTCTGAAGCGCCTGAAGGATACGCTCCGCTTCTTCCCGGCTCAGCTTGTTGGGGTCCGGGGCGGGCGCCTGTTGCTGCTGGGGCTGCTGATCTTGCTGCCCTTCGTTCTGCTGGTCGCCCTGTTGTTGCTGCTGGTCGTCCTGATCCTGCTGCCCCTGGTTCTGCTGATTGCCCTGATTCTGTTGATCCTGGTTCTGCTGGTTCTCGTCCTGGTTTTCGTTCTGGTCGTTGGAATTTTGCTGATCCTGTTGATCCTGCTGCTGCTGTTCTTCGAGCCGGCGTTTGACGAACTCGTAGTTGAATTTGGCGTCCTGGTTGTCCGGGTCGGCCAGCAGGGCCTGACGGTAGTAGTCGAGGGCCGATTCGAGGGTGGGGCCCTGCGGCGGAGCGCCCTCCTGCCCGTCGGGCGTGGGCGGCGCCTGCCCGCCCGATGCGCTCGCCGCCTCGAAGACGTTGTTGCCGGCGTTGTAGGCCGCGCGGCTCACGTCGCCGGGGGTGGTCGACAGGGCGATCGACTGATCGAAGGCCTGGCCGGCCTCCTCGAACTGTCCCATCCGAAACAGGGTGGCCCCGAGGTTATTCCAGAGCCCGGAGGTGACCGCGTTGGCCGGCTCGCCTTCCTGGGCGACGAGGCCGTTGCGGTACGCGCCGGCGGCCTGGGGCAGTTCGTCCCGGGCGAAAAATTCGTTCCCGCGCCGGCCTGCTTTCGAGCCGTCGTCGCCGACGCCGAGCTGCATGAAAGCCAGGATGATTGCGATACCGTAGGTCATGAGGATTGGTGGCGGGGTGAGTTTTATGGTTCGAGGTTCAAGGTTTGAGGTTCAAAGGCATCAGGTCAAGCCCATCGAACCTTGAACGTCAAACCTCGAACCTCAAGAAACCGCCTCTTTCGCCAGTTCGAGGTCTGGGGTTGTTTTTTTACGTCGGTCGCTGACAAACCGTTCGAGCAACAGGAGGAACAGGCCCAGCGCCAGCGGCCACTGATACTGCTCCTCGTATTCTTCGAACTCTTCCGCGCCGAACTCTGTTTTCTGTAAACGTTGTAGGCTCGCCGTTATTTTAGGGAGCGAACTGGAGGTCCGCGCGATGCGGAAGTAGGCGCCGTCTTCCGCGAGTTTCTGGAGTCCTTCTTCCTCGAGCTGCGTGCTGACCACCCGGCCGCGTCGATCTTTTTTGTAATCGATACGCCGGCCGTTGCGGTAAACCGGTATCGGCACGCCATCCGTTTCGCCCACGCCGGCCGTGAAGATGACGATCTTGGATTCGCGGGCCTGCGTCAGCACCTGCTCCAGGTTGGCGACATGGTTTTCGCCGTCGGAAACGATCAGGAGCGCCTTCGTCCGTTCTTCCGGCGGCGGACCCTCGCCGTCCTTCGCGCCGCCCTTGAAGGCCTGGATGGCCATGTTGAGCGCGGCGCCGAAGTCGGTCCCGGGCGTCGGGATCAGGGACGGGTCGGCCACGTCGAGAAAGAGCCGGACGGCGCTGTAGTCGGTCGTCAGCGGGCACTGGATGAAGGCGTCGCCGGCAAAGGTGACAAGCCCGACTCGGTCGCCCTGCAGCTCGCCGATCAGCTTCTTTACTTCGTTGCGGGCGCGGTCCAGCCGGTTCGGCGCCACGTCTTCGGCCATCATCGAGGCCGAAACGTCCAGCGCGATGACGAAATCGATGCCCTCGCGCTTCACTTCGCGCAGCTTGGTCCCGAAACGCGGTCCCACCAGCGCCACCGCAATAAACAGCAACCCCAGCACGGCCAGGCCCGACTTCCATCGCCGGCGCCGGCTGCTCACGGCCGCCGTCAGCCGCGACACCAGCGGAACATGACCGAACGCCTGCAACGCCTTTCGCCGCTGCCATGCCGCCCACAAAAAGAGCAGCACCGCCACCGGCACGGCCAGCAGGCTCCAGATGTATTCAGGGTGTAGCCAGTTCATGGGGTTGGTTCAGGGTTCTGGGATCAAGGTTTAAGGTCGGGTTTCGGCCGGACTCCGTCCGAGGAGGAACGAGGCATGGTCTTGATGAACGTGAACGACACATCCATTGAACCATGCCCCTCGAACCTTGAACCCTTCAAGGAAACCTCCTCAGTCGCGTCGACGAGAGCAGGACCTCCAGCAGGAGCAATACGAAGGCCGGCCAGAGGAACGTGGCATAGCGCTCGGTATAGTCGGTGTAGATCCGTTCCTCGACCTTGGTCTTTTCGAGGTTGCCGATTTCTTCGTAGATGGTGCTCAGCGCTTCCTTGTTGGTCGCGCGAAAATATTGTCCGCCGGTTTTTTCGGCCACGTTGCGCAGCATGTCCTCGTCGATCTCGACGGGCACCATGCGGCGCTGGCGGCCGGCGAAGGGATGATCGATGATGAACGGCGCTTCGCCATGCGCGCCCACGCCGATCGTATAGACCCGCACGCCGACGGCTTCGGCCACTTCCGCGGCCGTCACGGGGTCGATCTCGCCCCGGTTGTTCTGGCCGTCCGTCAGGAGGATCACCACCTTGCTCTTCGCGTCAGTTTCCTTCAAGCGGTTGACGGCCATCGCCAGGGCCGTGCCGATGGCCGTGCCGTCTTCGATGACGCCCACCTCGACTTCGGCGAGCATCTGCTGGAGGAAGCTGTAGTCCAGCGTCAGCGGGGCCTGCGTGAACGCCTTGGCGGCGAACACGACGAGGCCGACACGGTCGGATACGCGGCCCTTGACGAACTCGCCGGCCACTTCGCGCGCCGCCTCGAACCGGTTCGGCTCGAAGTCCTGCGCGCGCATGGAGGTCGACGTATCCAGCACCATGATGATGTCGACGCCTTCCGCGAAGCGCTCGACCACCGTGTCGCGGTCCTGGGGCCGGGCGAGGGCGATGACGCCGAGCACGAAGGCCCCGACGCGCAGCAGCGACGGGAGGCCGCGCAGGTACGTCCAGACGGAGCGTGGGGCGGCCTTCACCGAGGCGATGTTGCTGAACTGCATCCCCGCCCGTTTGCGCCGCGCGCGCCAGTACTCCCAGGCGCCGAGAAGCGGCGCCAGGAGCAGGAGGAAGAGCCAGTAGGGTTGCGCGAATTCCATGGGTTGGGTGTTGCCTGAATCTCCTAACGGTTCATTCGCCGACCGGTTCGCCGGCCTGTTCGCGCAGGGCGGACAGGAGTTCCGGCAACACCGTACCGGCCGGACCGATCAGGGTTTCGTCCATATATCCCGCGATGGCGCTGGGTTCGATGTTGATTTCGACGGCATATGCGCCGTGGTCGCGGCCGGTGAGCGGGATCTGGGCGGCCGGAAACACGACCCCGCTGGTGCCGATGCTCAGCACGACGTCGGCGCGCCGGGCGGCCGCGAAGGCCTGCTCGGTGGCGTCGGCCGGCAGCAGTTCGCCGAACCATACGACATCCGGCCGGATGAAGCCGCCGCACGACGGGCAATCCGCCGGCGCGCCTTCGGCGAGGCGGTCGGCGAAGCCTTCCGGCGCCGGCGCGCGGCAGGCGATGCAATAGTTCCGGTTGATGTTGCCGTGGAGTTCCAGCACGTTGCGGCTCCCCGCCCGCCGGTGGAGGCCGTCGACGTTCTGGGTGATCAGCGTGAAGTCGTCGGTCATCGCTTCGAGGTCGACCAGCGCGCGATGGCCGGCGTTGGGCTCGGCCTCCGCCGCGATCCGCCGGCGCTCGGCATACCAGCGCTGCACCAGATCCGGCTTCCGAAGGAACGCGTCGACGTTCGCGAGGTCCTCGGGGCGGAACCGGCTCCACAACCCGCCGGGGTCGCGGAACGTCGCGATGCCGCTCTCGGCGCTGATGCCGGCGCCCGTGAGCACGGCGATCCGCCTTGCGCGGCGCAACCGGTCCAGCAACGGCTGGCTGAAGGAGCGCGCGGGTCTGTCCATCGGTCAGGCGGCGTCCTGCGCGGCGTCGG
Organism: Rhodothermales bacterium; assembly: GCA_041391505.1. Lineage (NCBI taxonomy): Bacteria > Pseudomonadati > Rhodothermota > Rhodothermia > Rhodothermales > Rhodothermales bacterium. The sequence goes on along the minus strand of JAWKNW010000030.1, from coordinate 56,673 downwards.
CCGGCGCGGCCTGGGGCTCGGGCGGCGTCTCAGGCGGCTTCTCGGCTGCCTTGAGCGTGGCCTCGATGGCCTCGATCAGGGCGCGGGTGCGGTTCATCGCCTCCTGGCCCACATGGGGCGGCGGGAGCAGGTCTGCAAACTTGACGAGGTCCATCACGCGGAAAATCTGCTGGGCCTTGCCGACCGTGTCGTCCGGAATCACCTTCGCGTCGACGCGGCGCTTCAGCAGGGCCACGAGTTCGTGCGTGGTCGATTCCATCGCGGGGATGCGCAGCCGGCGTGACAGGTAGATGCGGATGATCTCCGACATCTCCACATAATAGGGCTTGATGGTCTTGAGATCGCTCAGATTGGCTTTTTTCTGCAGCTCGCCGAGCCGGCGCATCGCAAAGGCGTACGGCGCCTCCTGCGGGCGGGCGATCGGTATCGCCTCCGGCACGGGCGCCGGGCGGGTATTCATGTAGCGGTACGCCGCATAACCCAGGCCGGCCGCCAGCAGCAATCCCACGATCCAGGGCCAGATCGACACCGGGAATTCGGCCAGCGGCGCCAGGTTGCGGATGCCCTCCGCCTCCTCGGTCACCAGCGACTTCACGGGGATGACGATCGGGAAGGTCTCTGCGCGCAGCGTATCCAGGCCGCGGAGGAAAAACACGGGAATCGCCGGCACGAACGCGGTGTCCAGCGCAAAGGTGGTGACCTGATAGACGACGCTGTCCTGCCGGCGTCCGGCCCCGCCTTCGATCAGCCTGCTGTAGATATCGGACATCCCCACGATCTCGAGATCCCCAAAGGCCTCGCCGGCTTCGGGCGGGAGGAAGAGCGGCTGGGCGTCGGCCTCGTGCTCCGCCACGATGTACAGCGCGAACCGGTCGCCCACCGACACGCTGTCTTTCGATACGTACGACCACACATCCTGCCCGGCCGCGCTCCGTAGCGGCAGGGCGGCGGCGACCAGCAGCGCGGCCAGCGGCCAGCCGATGAGGCGCCAGAAGGGGATGTGGGAGATTCGCGGCATGACCGTTTCCAGAGTGGGCGTGAACCCGTCAACTCATTTTGCTGCGCCGGCGGAAAAACTGGATGAGCGGCTCCACATACCCTTCGTCCGTCGAAATCCCCACCCGATCCACGCGAAGCCGGCGGAGCAGTTCGGTCGTCTTCGTCTGGTGCGTACGGGCGTGCCGGGTGTAGGCTTCGAGGGCGGCGGGATTCCGGGTGTCGAACGTGATGGTTTCGCCCGTTTCCGCATCCGTCAGGTCAACCAGACCCAGTGCCGGCAGTTCCTCTTCGCGCGGATCCTGGATGTGCACGGCGATGGTGTCGTGCCGCGACGCCACCGCGCGCAGCGGACGCTCGTAGTTGTCCACCATAAAATCGCTGATGAGGATGACGATCGAGCGCCGTTTCAGCACGTGGATGACGCGGTTGAGGGCGACGCTCACGTCGGTGCCGCGGCTGTGGCGGTCGTGCGCGTAGAGATCGCGGATCATGCGGAGCACATGCCGGCGGCCCTTCTTGGGCGGCACGAACAGCTCCACCTCGTCCGAAAACAGGATGAGCCCCACCTTGTCGTTGTTGCGGATCGCGCTGAAGGCGACGATCGCCGAGATCTCGGCCGCGATCTCGCGCTTGAATTTGTACCGGGTGCCGAAATCCTCCGACCCGCTCACATCCACGAGCAGCATGAGCGTCTGCTCCCGCTCCTCCTCGAACTTCTTGATATACGGCTCTCCGGTGCGCGCCGTCACGTTCCAGTCGATGCTCCGGATGTCGTCGCCGAACTGGTAGGGGCGCACTTCGGCGAATTCCATCCCCTGCCCCTTGAAGGCCGAATGGTATTCGCCGCCGAACACGTCTTCAACCAGACCCTTGGTGCGGATCTCGATCTGGCGAATCTTCTTGAAGAGCTCTTTCAGGTCCATGCCGGGAAAATAGCGCGCAATCGGTTCGCGTTCCACGTACGAACGCGAAAGGTTTAGCGTTTCGTGTGAAGCTTCGCACGAAATCAGGGACGGAGGCGCCGGCCGGCAATCCGCTCAGAGCGACGCGAGCAGCCGCCAAACGCGGTCGTTCGCCCGCCGCAGCATCGGCGACCACGTGCTCGCCGGCAGGGTGTAGGGCAGGCGGGTGGCCTCGGGTTGGTCCCAGCTATTGTTCGTTCCGCTCAGATCCCACAGCAGGTCGGCGCCGTGCAGGCCGGCTTCCAGCACGCGCACATCCGGAGACAGCCCGTTGGCTTCGAGCGTGTTGTCGTAGATCAGATTGTCGTCCGGGAAGGGATCGACGTCGTACGCGGTGCCGGCGCCGAACACGCTGTCGAGGCCGAGGAGGGCGATGCCGGCGGACTGGTTGTTGATCACCTCGTTGCCGGAGACGCGCACCGCGTCGGCCGCGAGGATCATCACCCCGGTGCCGGACGGGACGCGCTTCACGATCGCATCGGGGTCGGCGAAGTTCTCGTGGTTGTTGCTGTACACCCGGTTGGCCCGGACCACGGCCCCGCGGGAGATCTTGGACGGGTTGTTCGGCAGCAGGAAAACGAGGATGCCGCCGGCGTTGTCGTGCACGTCGTTGTTCTCGACGAGGGCGTCCACCGAGTTCTCGATTTCGATGCCGGTCACGTTCCCGTACACCGTATTCTCGCGGACGATGATGTTTTTGGATTGCCCCACGTAGATGCCGGCGTCCCGCGCGCCGGTGACGCGGCATCGCTCGATCGTCACCCCCACCACTTCCACGGGATACAGACCGTAGAGCCCGGTGTTCTCCAGATACAACTCCCGGAATACGACGTCCATCGCGCGGTCGATCATAACGCCGTTCGCCGTGTAGTTGCGCACGGTGAAGCCGACGATCGCGATGTGGCTGCCCGATCCGACGATACCGTCCGCCAGGATGCCCTGCCCGTCCAGGATGGGCCGGAGATCGCCTTCCTGCACGCCCATCAGGGTGATGTTCGACACGTCGAGCGACAGCGTTTCCCGGTAGATGCCCGGCGCGACGCTGATCGTGTCGCCCGGCTGCGCCGCGTCGAGCGCATGCTGGATGCGCTGGCCGTAATCGACGTACAGCGTCCGGCCGACCCGGCGCACGGGGACGGCCTCCTGCGGCGGGGGCGAGGCCTGATGGTAGCGCAACTCGGCCGACTCGTTCTCGAGCCGGGGCACGACCGGCAGGCCGGACGGCACCCGCTCCGGAATCGCCGGCCGCGCCGACTCGTCGGTCAGCGCGTGGAGGAAATTGATCAGGTCGTCTTTTTCGCGCACGGTGAGTGTGAACGGGCGGATCTTGTCGTCCTGGTTCGGGATCGTGTCGCCCAGCCCCCGTCCGCCGCCGCCGCCGTAGAAATCGAGCACCTCGCCCAGCGTCTCGAACACGCCGTTGTGCATGTACGGCGCCGTCAGCGCGACATTGCGCAGCGTGGGCACCTTGAAAGCGCGTTCGTAGCCCTGGCCCTCCACCTCGGCGCGGCCGAGGTCGGGTTCCAGGTCCCCGTCCGGCACGCCGATGATCTTGAAGTCGGGGTTCGCGAACGTGGGCAGGTTGTGGCACTCGAAGCAGCGGGTCTTGAGGGAGCGAAACAGGTCGAGGCCGCGGCGTTCGGACGGCGAGAGCGCGCTGCGGTCGCCGGCGGCGTAGCGGTCGTAGCGCGCGTTCCGCGACGTGAGCGTCCGCTCGAAGGCGGCGATGGCATAGGTCACGCGCTCGAACGAGATCGGGGCATCGCCGGCGTCCTCGAACGCCTCCCGGAAGGCGCGGACGTAGGCGGGGATGCGTTCGAGTTCGCGGACCAGTTCGTCGGGGTCCTGCGCCATTTCGCTCGGGTCCTGGATCGGCCCGGCCGCCTGTGCTTCGAGGTCCGCCGCGCGCCCGTCCCAGAACTGGCGGTGGTTGAACGCGGCGTTCCAGAGGGTCGGGGCGTTGCGGCGCAGCGAGGCGCCCCCGGTGCGCCCGCGGCCCAGGTGCCGGCCGCCGACGCCCATCGAGGTCAGCCGGTTGTCGGAAAAGCCGAGGTCGGGATGATGGCACGTGGCGCACGAAATGTCGTTGCCGCCCGAGAGGACCGGGTCGAAAAAGAGCAGCCGGCCGAGTTCGACGCGTTCCGCCGTCAGCGGATTGTCGGGCCGGACGGGCATCTCCGGGAAGGGGCGATCCAGGTTTTGGCCCTCGACGATGCGTTCGAAGTGCTCGAGGCCGCGCGTTTCGATCGCGCGGGCGACGTCGACCGGCGTTTGCGACGGCGCGAGCCCGGGCAGCGGCAGGAAGAGAAGGGAAACGAAGACGAGGGTGAGCACGATGGTGCCGGCCGTCGTTTTTTTCAGGAGCGATGGCATGTCTTTCCGGAGCAGAAGTTCGATGCGCCCATGCGGCGCGCTCATCGAGGCATTCTCGGGGCTGGAGGGGCAAATTTGCAAACCCGATACCGAACGAGCGGAAGGACCGGGCGCGCAAGGCGGCTTTCGGGTCTGGTTCGCATCGCCCCGCGTACGTAATGACCTACTTATCGAGGCGACCACGGCCTCGGACGCGCCAGTCCATCGAGCCTCCGGGTGGACGGGGCCGGCGATGGAGCTGGTGCGCATCCTGATGGAATTCAATCGCTACGCTATCATGAATTGGTTTACCCTGTTGATGGCGCTCACCGCCCTGGCGATCTCGCCGGCGCGCGTTCGGGCGCAGGACGGCCAGGTCGTCGTCGTCGAATCAATCCGCTTCGGTACGGGTATCGAAGACCGGGAGCTTGTTGGAACGGGAACGACGTTCACCAGCCGGCCCGACATGATTTATTGCCATACCCGGATCGAGGGCGCCCGTCCGCCGACGCACGTCTACCACATCTGGTCCTTCAACGGCGAGGAGAAACGCCGCGTCAAGCTCGAGGTCGGCGCCGCGTCGTGGCGGACCTGGAGCGGACGTTCGACCGAGGCGCTGCTGGCGCAGGGCGAAGGGATCTGGGAAGTCGAAGTGCAGTCGTCCGAAGGCGAAGTGCTCAAACGCGCCACCTTTACCATTCGGCGCGCCGACGGTTAAACCCTACGCGTTTTCATGCCCCTCATGACATCACATACGGCGGTTCGCCGGCCCGGACGCGCGCCCTTCTGGGGCGCCGTCCTCGTTGCGCTCGCCCTGCTCGCGCCGGCCTCCGCGCTCGCCTGGAGCAGCAACGGTCACATGATGATCGCGGCGCTGGCGTATCGCTCGCTCACGCCCGAGCAGCAGGCGGCCTACGCCGCGCTGCTGTACCATCACCCCGACTATGAGTCGTGGCAGCAGGACTTCGAGGCGCTGGGGGTCTCGATGGATGCCGGCGAGTACTTTTTCATGCGCGCCAGCCTCTGGCCGGACCAGATCCGGCGCCGCGGCAGCCCGTACGACCACCCCACGTGGCACTACACGAACTATCCGCTCGTCGCCGACAGCTTCGCGCTGGCTCCGTCCCTGACGCCGGAGAACGATGTCCTGCACGGCATCCGGGTCTCGATCGCGGAGATCGGGAATACGCGCCAGGACGCGGTTCTTCGCGCGGTGCATCTGAGCTGGCTCATCCATCTGATCGGCGACCTGCATCAGCCGCTGCATGCCGCGACGCTCGTCAATGCCGATTACCCCAGGGGCGACCGCGGCGGGAATGACTTTTTCGTTCGTCCGCGGCCGAATCGCGAGGGCATGAACCTCCATGCCTTCTGGGATCAGCTGCTGGGCACGTCCGCCAACGTCCGCGAGGTGCGCAATCAGGCGACGCTGCTCGGGCGGACGTACACCCGCATGGCGCTCCTCGAACTCGGCGAAGCCACCGACCCGACGGGCTGGGCGCTGGAGAGCCGCCGGTACGCGATCGATGCCGTTTATCTGGCCGGCCAGCTCCAGGGCGAGGTGGAGGATCGGCGGAGCCAGGCGCCGGTGCTGCCGGAAGAATACCCTCTTCGCGCCAAGCAGGTGGCCGAGCGCCGCGCCGCGCTGGCGGCCTACCGCCTGGCGGACGTCCTGGCCGATATCTGAACCCGAGTCCTGCCACGACGCCGCGGCCCGGACGCCGCCGGCTGCCATCCGCGGGCATCGCTTCCTTCGATCGGCCGGCCGTGCTGTCAATCTGTCACGTTCGGCCGCGTGGTACGTTTTTCGTTTGAAGCTGGCGAAAGAAGCACCTGTGCCAGGGTGCATCACACAGACCGGGTGAGAAGGCCATGAACTTGCAGAAATTTACGGTTAAGGCGCAGGAGACGGTGAAGCGCGCGACGGAGATCGCGGCTTCGAACAATCACCAGGGGGTCGAGCCGGTTCACCTGCTCAAATCCTTCCTGAGCGATACCCAGGGCGTCGTCCTGTCCATATTCAATAAGCTGGGCGTCAACAACAGCTTTCTCGACGTCAAGGCGGAACAGCTGATGGGCAAGCTGCCGGTGGTGACCGGCGCGAGCGTCTCGGGCCAGTTCGTCGGGAACGAACTCAAAAAGGTATTCGACCGCGCGCTCGCCGAGGCGGAAGTGCTCAAGGACGAATACGTCGCCAGCGAACACCTGCTCATCGCGCTCGCCGAGGGGAAAAACGACCTCGGGGTGTTTCTCCGCGAACAGGGCGTGGGCAAGGATAGCATCCTGGCGCTGCTGAAGGATATCCGGGGCGGTCAACGCGCCTCCGACCCGCACGCCGAAGATCGCTACGACGCCCTCAAGCGGTACACGCGCGACCTCAACGACCTCGCCCGCAAGGGCAAGATCGACCCCGTCATCGGGCGGGACGAGGAGATCCGGCGCGTGCTCCAGATCCTGTCGCGGCGCACGAAGAACAACCCGGTCCTGATCGGTGAACCCGGCGTGGGCAAGACGGCCATCGCCGAAGGGCTCGCCATCCGGATCGTGCAGGGCGACGTGCCCGAAAACCTGAAGTCGAAGCGCATCCTCGCGCTGGATCTCGGCTCGCTCATCGCCGGCGCCAAATACCGCGGCGAATTCGAGGACCGTCTGAAGGCGGTTGTCAAGGAAGTGACCGACTCCGGCGGCGAACTCGTGCTGTTCATCGACGAGATCCACACGCTCGTCGGCGCCGGCGCGGCCGAGGGTGCGGTGGACGCGGCCAACATCCTGAAGCCGGCGCTCGCGCGTGGCGAGCTGCGCGCCATCGGCGCCACGACGCTCGACGAGTACCGCAAATACCTCGAAAAAGACAAGGCCCTCGAACGCCGCTTCCAGACCGTCGTCGTCGACGAGCCGAGCGTGGAGGACACCATCTCGATCCTGCGCGGCATCAAGGACCGGTACGAGGTGCACCACGGGGTGCGCATCCTCGACGGCGCCATCGTCGCCGCCGCCGAACTCAGCCACCGCTATATCACCGCCCGCTTCCTGCCGGACAAGGCGATCGACCTGATCGACGAGGCCGCCGCGCGGCTCCGCATCGAAATCGACTCGATGCCCGAAGAGCTCGACGCCCTCGAACGCCAGATCCGCCAGCTCGAAATCGAGCGCGAAGCCGTCAAGCGGGACGGGGACGAGTCCAAGCTGAGCTCCATCAACGAACAGCGGGCCAACCTCGAGGAAGAGCGCAACGCACTCCAGGTGCGCTGGCAGCGGGAAAAGGACCTCATCGTCCAGATCCAGCAGGCCAAGGAAGAAATCGAATCCCTCCGCACCCAGGCCGAAAACCTGGAGCGGATGGGCGACTACGGCAAGGTGGCGGAAATCCGCTACGGGACCGTGCCGCAGCTCGAGAAACAGGTCGAGGAAGCCAAGAGCAAGCTCGACGAGGTGCAGAAGAAGGGCGCGCTGCTCAAGGAGGAAATCGACGCCGAGGACATCGCGGCGATCGTGTCGCGGTGGACCGGCATCCCGGTGTCGCGGATGCTCGAGAGCGAGCGCGAGAAGCTGCTCAAGATGGAGGACGAGCTGGCGCGCCGCGTGGTGGGCCAGAAGGATGCCCTCGAGGCCGTCTCGAACGCGGTGCGCCGCGGCCGCGCCGGCCTGCAGGAAGAGACGCGCCCGATCGGGTCGTTCATCTTCCTCGGTACCACCGGCGTCGGGAAAACCGAGCTCGCGAAGGCGCTGGCCAGTTTCCTGTTCAACGACGAGCAAGCCCTGGTGCGCATCGACATGAGCGAGTACCAGGAGCGCCACACCGTCAGCCGCCTGATCGGCGCGCCTCCGGGGTACGTGGGGCACGAGGAGGGCGGACAGCTGACCGAGGCGGTGCGTCGCCGGCCCTACTCGGTCGTCCTGCTCGACGAAATCGAGAAGGCGCACCCCGAGGTGTTCAACATCCTGTTGCAGGTGCTGGACGACGGCCGGCTCACCGATAACAAAGGGCGCACGGCCGACTTTAAGAACACCATCATCATCATGACCAGCAACCTGGGCTCGGAGGTCATCCAGGAGCGGATTGATGCGCTCGACGGCGAACTCACGCCGGCGGCCGAGGATCGCCTCCAGGAAGATCTGATGGGGCTGCTGAAGAAACGGCTCCGCCCCGAGTTCCTGAACCGGATCGACGAGGTGGTCATGTTCCACCCGCTCCAGAAGGAGCACATCCGCAAGATCGTCGAGATCCAGTTCGCCCGCATCCAGCGCATCGCGGCGCGGAGCCACAACATCACGCTCGAACTCACCGAGCCGGCGATGGACTGGCTGGCCGCCGGCGGGTTCGACCCCGTCTTCGGCGCCCGACCGCTCAAGCGCGTCCTCCAGCGTCAGGTGGAGAACAAGCTGGCCGAGGAACTGCTCTCCGGCTTCGTCCAGGAAGGAGACCTGGTCCAGATCGATCTGGCGCCGGACAAGTCGGGACTCACCTTCGAGATCCTCAAACATCCCGAAGTGGTCGAGGCATAAAAACAAAAGGGCGTCCGATGGACGCCCTTTTGTGGTTCAAGGCGGGGAGGTTCAAGGTTTAAGGAGGTGCACTGGAAAGGGCTTCCGATGCAGGATACGGGGATGCGGGATGCAGGATGATCGATATTCCGGACGGTTTTTCGGCAAACATCCCGTATCCCGCATCCTGCACCCCGCATCCCGCATCCTGCATCCCGCATCTCGCATCCCGCATCCCGCATCCTGCATCCCTCGATCACCTCTTCAACGCACGCAACGTCATGTTTAAAGATGCGCACCGTAAGTGGCTTCCGGTGTGCATCGCCCATGCATCCTGTGAGAGGCCGGCAGACCTTGAACGTCAAGCTTTGCACATTGAACCCTTTCACCCCCTGTGGAAAGCACTGAATCCTGCCTTTCAGGTTCTTTATTTATAAATACCTGCGTGTTGTATACAACTTGCTCATAAGTTGTGGAAAAGCGGGCTTGAAAAACGGGCTGGCGCGGAGTAAAATGGGAGGCGTTTTGGAACAGGGAAGCGTTCGGTTTCGCCTGTGACACCCCCCGGAACTCCGGAGCGACGAGCTTCCGGGGCGATCAGTAGAGAAACAGGTTCGATTTTGGTTGACCTCAGGGCATCGCCGGCGGCGGCCCTGCCGGGTCCATGCGCTGTCGACAATTCTGCATCGCCGCGATCTCTGGCATCCGTCACGCACCACGTCGCGCGCGGCACGCCCTTTCGTCATCCCTCCGGGGGTGCGTCCCTCAGTTAAAGCACGCCATGTACCTCAGTAAGCTAACCATGCACGGTTTCAAGAGCTTCGCGCAGCAGACGGAGCTCAAGTTCGATCCGGGCGTGACGGCCGTCGTTGGTCCCAACGGCTGTGGCAAATCCAACATCGTCGACGCCGTGCGGTGGGTGACCGGCGAGCAGCGCTCCCGGATCCTCCGTTCGGAGAAGATGGACAGCGTCATTTTCAACGGCACCGCGCGCCGGCGCCCCCTCGGCATGGCCGAGGTGACGCTGACGATCGAAAACACCCGCGGCGTGCTGCCCACGGAATACGCCGAGGTGACGATAGGCCGGCGGCTGTACCGGTCGGGCGAATCGGAATACCTGCTCAACGGCGTCCAGTGCCGGCTGAAGGACATCCTGGATCTCTTCATGGATACGGGGATGGGCCCCGGCGCGTATTCGGTCATCGAGCTCAAGATGATCGAGGAGATCCTCTCCGAAAACACCCAGGAGCGCCGGCATCTGTTCGAGGAAGCCGCCGGCATCACGAAATACAAGCTGCGGCGCACGCAGGCGCTGCGGAAGCTGGACAGCACCCAGGCCAACCTGACGCGCATCCGCGACCTGACGGACGAGATCGGGAAGCGGGTGCAGACGCTGAAAGGGCAGGCCGAAAAGGCGGCGCAGGCCCGCGAAGTGCAGGTGCGGCTCCGGGAGCTGGAGCTGTCGCTCGCCCAGATCGAACTCAACCGGCTGCGCTCGCTCGAGGAAAAACTCAGCAAGGAAACGCAGCAGCTGAAGGATCAGATCGACGTGCACACCGCCGAAGAGTCGCGCGAGGAAGCCGACATGGAGGCGCTGCGGGTCGAACTCGTAGGGCAGGAAAAGACGCTGTCGGCCCGGCAGCAGGATCTGAACCAGCATCTGGACAAGGTGCGGTCGCTGGAGACCGAGCGCCGGCTGGCGCTCGAACGCATGGAGACGGCGCACCGCAACCTAGAGCGCGCGCACCGCGAGCAGGAAGAGGAAGGAAAACGGATCCACGAACTGCAGGAGCAGGTGGAGAAGCTCAAGATCGAGATGACCGAGGCCCAGCCCGTGCTGGAGCGCGCCCGGAAGGTCGCCGCGGATGCCAAGGTGGAGAGCGAGGAGCGCAACGCCCGGGCCAAGGAAGCCTGGAAGACGGCGCAGAGCCTGCGTGAGACCGAGGAAGCCGCCGAGCGCACGCGCCTCGAGCAGCGGCGGACGCTCGACCGGCTCGCCAGCCGCATCGAACTCGTCGAGCAGGATCTCGTCGGCGTGCACGAACAGGCGGCTGCGCTCGAGCAATCCGTCGCGGATGCCCTCGGCAAGCGGGACCAGTTCGCCGCCACGCTCGGAAAGCAGAAGCAGCAGCTCGAACAGTCGCGCCTGGCGCTGAGCGAGGCGGAGCGCATCCACGGAGAAGCCCAGCAGAAGCACGAAAAGGGCATGGAAGACCTCCGCCGCATCGAACGCCAGTTCGACGCGGTGTCGGCCGAGGTGCAGCTGCTCGAAAGCCTGATCTCATCGTACGAGGATCTCTCCGAAGCGGCCCAGTATCTGGCCGAGAACACGGGCTGGACGCGCGATGAACTGACGACCGTGGCCGACGTGATCGGCGCCGAGGAGGAACACAGCCGCGCACTGGACGCCGCGCTGGGGGCGTACGCCAGCTGCATCGTGGTGAAGACCGAAGCCGAGGCCCGCCAGGCCATCACGCTGCTCCGCAACGAGCAGAAGGGGCGGACGAACATCATCGTGCTCTCCCGGCTCAAAAAGCCCATGCACTCGATCGAGATCATCGAGGAAGCCGCCGACCGGGGCGCGCGCCCGATGACCGACATCGCCCGCGTGCGCGAGCCGGCCTATCAGACCCTCTGCGACACGCTCCTCCATAACTGCTTCCTCGTCAATTCGCTGGAGCACGGCCAGGACCTCCTCGACACGATGGAGGAAATGGCGACGATGCTGTACGACACGGTCCTCCCCCTCCGCTACTACGCGCCGTCGGGTGAGTGGCTGGACGCGCGGGGGATCATCTGCGGCGGCAGCACCCGCGGGGACGACTCGGTGCGGACCGGCCGGCTCCAGCGCCGCGAACAGTACGACGCCGCCGTCGAGAACCTCAAAAGCCTGGAAGCGGCGCTGAACCAGAAGCAGCGCATCACCCAGCAGCTGCGCGAGGCGCTGGCTTCCATCCCGGTCGACGAGCGCCGGCAGGCGCTCCGCCAGGTGGAGCAGCAGTATAACGAAGCCGAACGGATGTTCAGCCGCGTGCAACACGAGCACGCCTCGGCCGACCAGCGCCGCGAGGAGCTGGCGGACCGCATCGCCCACATGATGGAGACGGTGTCCTCCGGGCGCACGCAGATCGCGTCGCTCCAGGAGCCGGTGAAGGAGATGGAGGCCAAGGTCGTCGCCCTGCGCGCCGAGCGCGGCGCGGCGGAAGAGGCGTTCCGGGCCGCCGAGGCGGACAACCGGGAGGCGCTCAATAAATACAACGACGCCAACCTCGCCGCCGTCCAGGCCCGCAACCACTTCGACAATGTGAGCCGCGACCTGGAGCGGAGCAAGCAGGACATTGCGCACCTGCAAGGCCGGCAGCAGGCGCGCGAGCAGCATGTCGCGTCGCTCAAAAAGATCATCGAGGACAACCTGGTCGCCAAGGAGAGCTACGACCTCCAGATCAAGGACCTCTACGCGCTCCACGCCGACCTCGAGGCCGCCGTGTCCGAGGCCGAGCAGGACCGGGCCGAGACCCAGGAGCGCATCCGCAACCTCGAACTCCGTCTCCGCGCCCTGCGCCAGAGCCGCGAGCAGGGGCTGCGCGAGGAAACGCAGCGCGCCGTCCGCCTCACCGAGGTGCAGACGCGCGCCATCGATCTCGTCAAGAAGATCGAAGAGGACTTTGAACGCTCGCTCATCGAAGACCCGGTGACGGTCGCCGGCGATTTCGACGACCGGAACGCGCGCCAGGAGGTGCAGTCGCTCCGCGCACGGCTCCGCGCCATGGGCTCGATCAACGAACTGGCGCTGGAGAGCTACGAGGAGGAAAAAGAACGCTTCGAGTTCATGAGCGCACAGCGGCGCGACCTCGAGGAGGCGGAGCAGACGCTGCTCGATACCATCACCGAGATCAACGTGACGGCGGCGGCGTGTTTCGACGAGACCTTCCAGGAGGTGCGCCGCAACTTCGCGCACCTGTTCTCGACGCTCTTCGGGAAGGACGATACGGCCGATCTCCTCCTCAGCGATCCGAACGATCCGCTCGAGTCGCCGATCGAAATCGTGGCCAAGCCGAAAGGCAAGCGGCCCAGCGCGATCTCACAGCTCTCCGGCGGCGAAAAAACGCTCACCGCCACGGCGCTCCTGTTTGCGATCTATCTCGTCAAACCGAGCCCGTTCTGCATCCTCGACGAGGTCGACGCCCCGCTCGACGAAGCCAACGTCGAGCGCTTCATGCAGCTCATCCGCGAGTTCTCCAACAACACGCAGTTCATCCTGGTGACGCACAACCGCCGCACGATGGAACTGGCCGACCGCCTCTACGGCATCACGATGCAGGAGCAGGGCGTCTCCAAACTCGTCGGCGTCAAGTTCGACGAACGGGTGGAGCTGACGGAAGAACAGTGAGAGATCGCCAATTGGAAAGTGCAAAATGAAAAGGTATCGCGGGCCGACCCAGGCGCCTCCATGTTGCACTGGTCCATGTGCAATCTCAAACCGCCTCCGTTTTCCCGCTGCGTTCGGCCCGGGCGACGGCTTGAATGACGCGAACGGCGTTTACGATGGTTTCCGGGCGGGTCTCGGCCGGCGGGCTTTCGCCGCGGTGGGCGGCGTAGAGCGCGTCCCATTGATAGGCGGCGCCGAGGGGTTTTGAGAAGACGGCCGGCGGGTGAATGGTCGGCTGGGACCGGGGCCCCGTAAAGAGTTGCACCGAACGCTGCTCGGGCGATCCGGGCCGGTAGGGCAGGTCTTTTCGCACGATGGTGCCGCGTTCGAAGCCGATGGAGAGCATGTCCGGATAGGCCATCCCGTCGTCGATGCAGAACGACGCGAACAGGCTGCCGAGGGTGCCGTCGGTGAAGCGGATCATCATCATGGCGTTGTCGGGCGTCGGCCGGCCGGTGAACACGCGCGCCGTGGCGACCTGGACCGACTCCGGCTCGGCGCGGCCGGCCATCAGTTGCATAAAATCGTTCAGGCCGTAGATGCCGAGGCGAAACAACGGGGCGGCCGGACACTGCGTGGGGTCGTCGTACCAGGAACCGTCGGCCTGCTCCCGATACGTGCACCAGGTCTCCCAGCGCAGCCCGACGGCGCGGCCGAGGTCGTGCGCCGCCTCCAGCTCCCGGATATGGCGGATGTCGGGTTCGAAGAAAGGACCCGGCGAGTTGAGATGGATCGTGCGGCCCAGCCGCTCGGCCTCGCGGAGCACGCCGGCGGCCGCATCCGGGTCGCGTTCGAACGGCTTCGTCGTCATCACGTCGCGCCCGCTCAGTACGATGCGGCGCAGCAGCCCGGCGCGGCCGGCGGGGCCGGTGAACAGCCCGACGACGCCGATCGAGGGATCCTCCAGCAGGGCATCCAGCGAAAAATAGGCGTTCACGCCGTATCGCTCGGCGACGGACCGGGCGCGCGCCGCGTCCGTGTCGCAGACCGCCCGCAGTTCGAACCAGCGGTTGCCGCCTCCCCGGATGAGTTCGTCTTCGATGACCTTGGCCCCAAAATTGAGACCGACAACGCCGATACCGATACGTTCTTTCATGGATTCCGGCTCGCGGCCGGGATGGATGGACGGAAGAGATGGAAGCGAAGAGGCCGATGCCGGCCTACCCCGGAACGCGCAACCCGGAACGTCGGATTCGCGCCCCGGATCGAAACCCGGCGCGCCGGTCTTCGATCCTTTTTTGCGGAGGTTCGTGGATACTTTCGTTGAAACGGAGTACCCTTATAGGCTGAAATTGCGCGCGTAACGATTACCCACAAAGCACGGGGAGGTAGCACTTGACGGAGTACTTCCTACTGGGACTCGCGGCGATCATCGTCCTGGGCGTCATGGCGCAATGGCTGTCATGGCGGTTCAAGATACCATCGATCCTGCTGCTGTTGATCTTCGGTTTTCTGGCCGGCCCCGTGACGGGGCTCCTGAATCCCGAGGAATTGATGGGCAGCCTGCTGTACCCGTTTCTCTCGCTGGCCGTCGGGCTCATCCTGTTTGAAAGCGGCCTCCATTTCCGAATGCAGGACGTGCGCGACGCCGGCAACGTCGTCCGTCATCTGATCACGGTCGGGCTGATAGCCACGTGGGGCATGGTCGCTGCGGCAGCGTTTTACATCCTCCACATGGATCTGAGCATGTCGATCCTGATCGGCGCGCTCCTCGTCGTGACGGGGCCTTCGGTCGTGGTGCCGCTCCTCCGGCACGTCCGCCCGCTCGGCCGCGTCGGCGCGATCGGGAAGTGGGAGGGGATGTTCAACGACCCCATCGGCGCCATCCTGGCGGTGCTGGTGCTCAAGACGGTCGTCTTCCTCAACGAACCGATCGTCGGCGGCCTGGAAGTCAGCAGCATGAGCGAGGCGTTTGTCCACGCCGGCCTGGGGCTGCTGCTCATCCTGTTCGTGAGCATCGGCGTCAGCGTGACCAGCACCGGGCTGCTGTATCTCCTGCTCCAGAAGCGCCTCGTGCCGGACTATCTCAAAAACGCGGTGGCCCTGACCGTCGTCGTGGGCGCCTTCGCGATATCGGAAGTGCTGCGCGAGGAGTCGGGACTGCTGACCACGGCGATGCTCGGTATCGCGATCGCCAACCTGCGGTTCGGTTCGGTGCCGCGGTTCTCGCATTTCAAGGCCGACGTGCGCGTGCTGCTGCTCGCGATCGTCTTCATCCTGTTTGGCGCCCGCCTGGACATCACGGAGCTGAGCTACATCAACCAGAACACGCTCCTCTTTCTGGCGATTCTCCTCTTCGCGATCCGGCCGCTGGCCGTGCTGATATCGGCCATCGGGTCGCGGATCAACTGGCGGGAGCTGATTTTTCTGTCGTGGATGGCCCCGCGCGGGATCGTGGCGGCGGCGCTGGCCGCGCTGTTCAGCTTCCAGCTCGAAGAGATCTTCCCCGAATCGAGCAGCGGCCTGGTGCCGGTCGTGTTCATGGTCGTGATCGGGACAGTGGCCATCTACGGGCTGACGGCCACGCCCCTGGCGCGGTTGCTCAAGCTGGCGCATCCCAACCCGCAGGGCGCCCTGTTCATCGGCGCCCAGTCGTGGGTGCGGCGCATGGCCAAGGTGCTGCAGGAACAGGGGTTCAAGGTGATGCTCATCGATTCCGACCCCCGCAACGTGGCGCATGCCCAGCAGGCCGGCCTCGACGCCCGCATGGCCCACGTCCTCTCGAAGGACGTGATCGACGAACTCGAACTCAGCGAAATGGGCCGCATGCTGGTGATGACGCCCAACGAAGAGATCAATGCGCTGGCGACGCTCAACTTCCACGAGTACTTCGACTCCTCCGAGGTCTATCAGCTTCCCGTGCGGCCTCGCGACGATTTTCGCCAGACGAACGAATACATCGAACACATCCGGGGCCGCCAGCTTTTCGGCGACAACGTCACCTTCGCCTCGCTCAACACCCGGTTCATCAGCGGCGCGTCGATCAAGACGGGGATGTTGTCCGAGGAATTCACGTACGACGACTTCCAGATGCGCTACGGCAAAAACGCGATCCCGCTGTTCGTGATGCGGCCCTCGGGCATCCTGCATGTGTTCACGGCCGACGACACCCCGGAGCCGCAACCCGGCGACACCCTGATCGCGTTGATCAACCGCGTCGATCGCGTAGCCGGCGAGTCCGATGGCATGATGGCGCTGACCGAGCCGACGCCGGCGTCGGAGAACGACTGACCCGGATGCACGCCGACTCCCCGTCCTCCGACCGGATCGATGCGCGGACGCGGCTCGTCACGCTGCTGGGGTATCCGCTCTCGCATTCACTTTCCCCGATCATCCATAACGCCGCGTTCCGGGCGCAGGGCGTGCCGATGGTCTATCTCTGCATGCCGGTGCCACCCGATGACCTGGCCGACGCGCTGACGGGCTTGCAGGCGCTGCGTTTCGTGGGCTCCAACGTCACCATCCCCCATAAACAGGCCATGTACGGGCGGGTCGACACGCTGTCGGACCGCGCCCGCGCGGTCGGAGCGGTCAACACCGTCGTCTGCCGGCCCGGCTCCGACGGCGCCAGGCCCTCGCTCCACGGCGACAACACGGACATCGTCGGCTTTCTGGCCCCGCTCGCGCCCTATTTCGACCGCCTCCGGGGGGAATCCATGCTCGTCTTCGGCGCCGGCGGCTCGGCGCGCGCCGTCGTCTACGCCCTGCTGAGCGCCCTGGAGCCGGCGCGCCTCTGGATCGCGGCCCGCAACACGGCCCGGGCGGAAGCGCTGGCGACCGCGTTCGCCGGCTACGACCGACGCGGCGGCCTGTCCGTCTGCGCCATGGACGACGCGCCGGCGGTGCGCGCCAGCCGGCTGCTGGTGAACACCACGCCCCTGGGCATGCAACCGAACACGGAGGCCACGCCGTGGCCGGCCGGCGGCTTCAGCCCGGAGCAGATCGGCTACGACCTGGTGTACAACCCGCGCGAAACGCGCTTCCTGGCCGATGTCGCCGCGAGCGGCGCGCTGGCCATCGGCGGCCTCGACATGTTGATCGAACAGGCAGCCGCCTCCTACGTGCAGTGGACGGGCGTCGAGATGCCCCGCGAGGTGGTTCGTCAGGCCCTGGCGCTGCATCTGCCGGCTTAACCTGTCGCTACGACGGCCCGATACTGAGGGAAATTACTGTCTATGATGGCTCTTTCCGCGCCCTGATGAATCATCCCGGCCGAGGCAAAACCACGTCGCTCGCCCATCTCAACCTCCGTTATCCCGCACTGCCGCAGACGTTTTTGCGGATTATGGAGCTTCTGCAGGGTGGCGCCACGTCGGATGTCGGGGCCGTCTGCGATGCGATCCAGCACGACCCGGGTGCCGTGGCGCGCGTGCTGCGGATCGCCAATTCAGCGCAACAACGGCCCGAAGACGAGATCCGAAGCACGCGTAGAGCCGTCGAGGTCCTCGGCCCGGAGTCGGTCGCCGGCGTCATCCTCAGCATGAATATGGCGGAGATGCGTTCGACGATGGATGTCACCACGACGCTTCCGTTTCTGAACTTCATCCGGCACAGCGTGGCGACCGGGTTTCTCGCGCGCTACCTCTTTCTGATGCACCCCGACGCGCCGCGGGATGCCGGAGCGCGGCAGGAGCGCGCCAGCGAGGCGTTTACCGCCGGCCTGATGCACGACTTCGGGAAGCTGCTGCTGCTCTACAATTTCCCCGAGGAAGCGTCCCGATTCTACGGGGTGATGGTGCGCGATTTTAGCACCGACTACGCGGTGCTCGAGGCCGAACGCGTGCTTTTCGGGTTCAGCCACGTCGAAGCCGGCAGCTTCCTCGCGCGTCAGCTTCGTTTTCCGGCCGTGTTTACGCAGGTGATGGCGCTCCACCACACCTATTCCGATCTCGGATCGATGCCCGCGTCGTTGCGGCACATGATCTACGTCGTGGCCGCCGGCAACCGGGCGGCGCACGCGATGGACGACGACGCGCCGCCTGATGCGCTCGACCGCTGCTTCGCGGACGAGATCTGGCGCCTGCTGGTGCAAGATGGCGCCGTCGGATGTTCCGACGTGCCGGCGCTGCGTCAGGAGATCGAGGACATGCGGCCGATGCTGACCGATTACCTCGACGCTTTCGCCTGACTGGATCGACTCCCGGTTCCGCACGTATCATCCGCGACTTCACCTTACCGGATGCCGTATGCGGGAATCGTCCTCCATCCCCCTCCCCGACTTCTCTCCCGAGACCCTCGCCGTAGCGCCGGTCGAACGGGCCGACACCATTCCGTCGAGCTGGTACCATCACCCCGATATCCATGCCTGGGACCGCTCAGCCGTCTTCGCGCGCAGCTGGCAATACGCCGGCCATCTCGGCCAGCTCGACCGCCCGGGCGCCTACCTCACGGCAGACCTCGCCGGCGCTTCCGTCGTGCTCGTTCGCGACGCCGATGGTTCGGTGAAGGGCTTCTACAACGTGTGCCGGCACCGGGGCGGGCCCCTCGCCATGGAGCACTGCGGCCATGCGAACATGCTGCAGTGCAAGTATCACGGCTGGACCTACAAGCTGGACGGGTCGCTGCGCGGCGTTCCCCGGTTCAACCGGGTCGATCTGTTTGATAAAAAAGACTACGGCCTCGTGCCCGTGCATGTCGAGGCCTGGCAGGGATTGCTGTTTGTCCACGCCGGCGTGCCGGAGACGCCGCTGCCGGAGGTCCTGGCCGGCATCGCCGAACGCATCGCGCCGATGCGGCTCGACGCCCTCCGCTTCGCCCGCCGTGTGCGCTACGAGGTCGCCTGCAACTGGAAGGTTTACGTGGACAACTACCTCGAAGGCTACCACCTCCCGTACGTCCACCCCGAGCTGTGCGACGTACTGGATGTCGGCCGCTACGAGACCGAAACGCATCCCCATTATTCGCTGCAATACAGCCCGCTGAGCGAAACGACAACCCGCTACGGGACGGCGTCCGACTCGGCCTATTATTATTTCGTCTTCCCGAACTGCATGCTCAACATTCTGCCGGGCCGGCTGCAGATGAACAGCGTCCTGCCGCTCGGTCCGGACCGCTGCGTCGTGTTGTTCGACTACTTTTATGCGGATATCGCATCGCCCGAGGCGGCCCGACGGATCGAGGAGGACGTCGCCTTCAGTGATCATGTCCAGCAGGAGGATATCGAGATCTGCGAGTGGGTGCAGCGCGGCCTGACGTCGCCGGCGTACGACCGCGGCCGGTTCTCCGTCGAGTGCGAACAGGGCGTCTACCATTTTCAGACCCAGCTCAAGGCGGCCTATCGGCGCGCGGCGGGTTCGCCGGCATGAGCGAACCCCCCACCTGGCTTCGGCCCGATATCTTCACCCGCGCCCCCGGCGTCGCCGCCGGCTTCAGCACACGCCTCGGCGGCGTCAGCGCGGCGCCGTTCGGGACGCTGAACCTCGGGCTCAGCACCGACGACGACCGGGAGTCCGTCCTCGAAAACCGGCGCCGGCTCTTCGGAGAGGTCGGTTTCGGGCTGGATGAGCTCGCGATCACCGGCCAGGTTCACGGCGACGCCGTGTGTGTCGTCGATGCGGCCGGCCTGTACAGGGGATTCGATGGGATGGTGAGCACGACGCCGCGGCTGCTGCTGTGCCTCAGCGCGGCGGATTGCGCTTCGGTGCTGCTGGCGTCCGCGGATGGCCGAATCGTCGGGGCCTGCCACGCCGGCTGGCGCGGCGCGGCGGCCGGCATCGTGGGGAAGACGGTGACGCGGATGGCCGAACAGGGCGCCCGGCCGGGCGATCTGCTGGCCTACGTGAGTCCCTGCATCTCGGCGGAGCGGTTCGAGGTGGGCGACGAAGTGGCCGACCGGTTCGACGATCGCTTCGTCATCCGGGCGCCCGGGGCGAAGCCGCATGTCGACCTCAAGGCCGTGCTGCTCGACCAGCTGGTGGCCGCCGGCGTGCCGGATGACGCCGTGGAAATCTCGCCGCACTGCACCCACGCGGAAACCGCGCTGTTTTTCTCGCATCGCGCCGAAAACGGCGTGACCGGACGGATGATGGGCTTTATCGGGATACGCGGATGAAAACGCAGGCTACGACGATCATCGCCCCGGGCGCCGCGGTGTACCAGCCGCCGCGCTGGCTGCGCAACGGGCATCTGCAAACTGTTTATCCTTCCCTCATGCGCCGGCTGTCGGGTGTCCACTATCGCCGCGAGCGCGTCGAGACGCCGGATGGCGATTTCCTGGATCTCGACTGGCTCGGCCCCGGCGGGACCGGGCGCGCGATCGTGCTCAGCCACGGCCTGGAGGGCAGCTCCGGCAGCGGCTACATCAAGGGCATGGCCCGCGCCTTCGTGCGCCACGGCTGGGACGCCGTCGCCTGGAATTTCCGGGGATGCAGCGGCGAGGTGAATCGCCGGCCGCGCTCGTACCACGCCGGCGCCACGGAAGACCTCGACGCCGTGGTCCACCATCTGCTCGGCCTGGGTTATGCCGAGATCGCGCTGGTCGGCTTCAGCCTGGGCGGCAACCTGACGCTCAAATACCTCGGCGAGCGCGGGGACGACGCGGTGCCGGCCATCGTCGGGGGCGCCGTTTTTTCGGTGCCGTGCGACCTGGAAGCGTGCGCAGATACCCTCACGCGGCCGGCCAACGCCTTTTATCAGTACCGGTTCATGATCCAGCTGCGCGACAAGATCCGCCGTCTCGCCGACCAGTTCCCCGGGGCGGTCGAACTCGAAGGGCTGGAGGCAATGCGCACGTTTCGGGAGTTCGACAACCGCTACACGGCGCGCATGCACGGGTTTATCGATGCGGCTCACTACTGGTCGACCTGCAGCAGCCGCCATTTCCTCGCCGGCATTCGCCGGCCGACCCTCCTCGTGAACGCCCTCGACGACCCCTTCTTGTCCCGCGCCTGCTACCCCGCCCGCGAGGCCGCCGCCAACCCGATGGTCGTTTTCGAGGCCCCCCGTCACGGTGGGCACGTCGGTTTTGTGCGTCTCGCCGGCGACGAGCTGTACTGGTCGGAGCTTCGCGCGCTCACTTTTTTGGGCTCGATCGCGGGAAAAAACGGCGCCGGCTAAAAAACGCCCCGCATCGAAGAAAAAAACACGAGGCGTAGGAAAGGCTTACGTAAGGGGTGGATCGGGTTTGTAGGTAAATTCGACCACAAGACTTGCATCAAACACGCCTACAGCGCGGTCGGTGATTTTGAGTCTATATTGCATCCGCATGCTGGTGATTGCTACACCAGTTCATGTCTGTCTAAAGCACATCTCAAAGACAGTGACAGAGCGATAGCGTCATAGCCAGGACCCGCCTTCCAGGTGGGGGGAGAGGGTCCTGGCTGTGAAAACAGGCGTTTTATCCCCCTTTATCCCCCTTTTAAGTCTAACCAGTCCAGGCCAGCGTGCGTCCGCTCGCGCCGGCGTTTCGGCGTCGTCGCGGTCGATCCCGCGGTTCGTGGTTTTTACCTACACGGTGTGCGCCGAAGCGGATTATGGTCCCCGCGTGGCGGGTGGTAGTATCGTAAGCGATGGCTTACCTGTGTAGGTGATTTTTAGGTCACGACAATCAGTGCTCTGTCGGTCAAACGTCCCTCGATCGATGTCGTAGATTGGTTTCAGATCGGGGCCGCATGATGGAGCGGTTTCGGTTCCCTTCTTTCACAAGCATGTCTACAGATCGGCCGCCGGGTAGCGGCGCTGTTCAAACGGGTTTCCGGGTGGGGGAAACCCTTGAGCACAAGGCGCAGCGACTCCGCCGTCGATAATCAGCACATCTGTCTCCGCACTTCAACAGACAGTGATAGAGCGATAGCGTCGCAGAGCGGCACGGCTTCCGGGTGGGGGAAGCCGGCCGCTCTAGCGAGCCGAGATACACCTCTCTTCCAACGCAGATCTCGCCGCTCGGCATTTCTCAGACTGCCTCTCTCGAAAGAACAAGTTCGCGCCGATGTCCTACGGCCGCTTTGCCCGGTTCCGCACCTGCGGGGCCGGGCATTTTCTTGTTGGGGGATGGGCTCCGGCGAGGTCCCGGATCCAAAAAAGATGATCGGAAGATGATATTTTCTGAGCCATCTGGCGGAAGTGCGGCCCGCGTTGAATATTCCAGCATCTGTCGCCGCGGGTTATGCCGGCGCGGTGGATCCCCCCCACGCAGAAGCTCGGAAAGCCATGCCCCCCACGCGCCGCGCGTCGATACCGCTCGTTATCGGTCTGTTTGCCTTCACGTCGCTCGCAGGATGCCTGTACCCGGATGAGGACGACGCGCAGGACGGCGTCGCCGGCCTGCCCTACGTCTACGCGATGTCGTCTGAGATCCTGCCGGATACGGCCCGCGCCCGGCTGGCCCTGGAAGAAGCCGATGCCTGGCTTCTCGAAGCCAAATTCGACTCCGTTTGGCCCCGTATTGTGCTGGCCGAAAGCCTGTTCGCATCCAGCGGAGAGCCGGCTTCGATCCTGCGCGCGTCGCTGGTCAAGGGGCGGTATCTCCTCGAGCTGGGTCGCGCCACGGAATCGCGGTCGGTGGTCGAACAGGCCCTCGATGCCGCGGATCGAAGCGAGGCCACACCGGATGCCCAACGCGCTACCGCGTTGGATTTGCTGGGCATGAGCAGTCGGCTCCTCGGCGCGTTCGAAGAGGCCCGACGCTACCATCAAGAAGCACTTGACATCCGTCTCCAACGGTACGGACCGCATCATAGCGAAATCGCCCAGAGTTACCACTTTCTGGGTACGGTCGAACAGGCGCTCGGGAATGTTCAGCGGGCAGAAGCCTATTACCGACAGCGGATCGCCCTATCCCCCCTGCTGACGCGGGCCGACAGCATATCCTATGCAAAAACCCTGAACAACCTGGCGCTGGCGCGGTCGAGTCAGGGCGATCGCGATCAGGGCAGGGCGTACCACGCGGACGTGCTGGCGATGAGAACGCGCATGCTGCCGTACTATCACAACGATGTCGCGAGCAGTTATCACAATATCGGCAATGAGTACATCGCCATTTCAGACTATGAGCACGCGCTGGAAAGCTTCCAGCGCGCCCTGGCCATCCGTCATCGGCTCTTTGGTGCGAAGCACATCGACATCGCCGGCGGATATTACAGCATAGGTCGCGTCTACAACAGTCTGGGATGGTACGATCTCGCCCTGGAGTACTACGATCAGGCAGAAAGGGCCATGGATCTCGAGAAATATGTACGCCATCCGCTGCGGTTTCTTCTGGATGTTCGCAGGGCGACCGTGTTGAAGAACAGGGGGGCCTACCGGGCTTCCTTCGATTTGATCGTCCGATCGATGGAGAACATCCGCCAACAGTATGGCGAGGTGAATCGACATATGGCAGAGGTCTATCGGCTGATGGGCGCCTACTACGAGCGTGAAACCGACTATGGGCAGGCCGAAGCCTATTACGAAAAATATCGAGCTATCGCCTCACGCATCTACGGGACGAGGCATCCTGCCGCGGTGGAAGCCCTATTCAATCAGGCAGCCATCGCCATGAAAACCGAGCGCTACGACGAGGCGCTGGGGCTTTTTGAAGAGGGCATCGGGATCCTCGAAGATCTCGGCCTGGAGCGTCCTGTCAGGGCGCAGGCCTACAATGATGTGGCGCAGATCTATATAACGACCGGGAATCGGCAGAAGGCGCTCGGCGCCTTTCAAAAGGCGTTTGAAGTGAATCTGGACGGGTACACGTCTACCGATGTACTCGATTTTCCCGACGCACAGACCTACACCGCGTTTTCTTCCAGGCGGTTCTTCGAAACGCTGACGCAAAAAGCCGGCTACCTGGGCACCGTCTACCACGACACGCGAGACACGTCGTATTTGATCGCGGCTTCTGCCGCCTATCGCCAGGCCGGCGCGCTCGTGCGCAACGATCTACTGGAACACCCGACGGAGGCCTCGATGCTCACGTGGGTCGAGCAGACCCATCAAATGTACGAGCCGGCCATCGCGGCGTCGCTGGCACTTCACGCCGCCACGGGCGACGCGTCGTTCAGGGAGGCGGCCTTCGATTTTGCCGAGCAGAGCCGGGGCCTGGTTCTGACCTCGTCCATCATGGCCACGCGCGCCAGAACGTTTGGCGGCGTCCCCGATACCCTGCTGCGAAAAGAGGAGGATATTCGACTCCGGCTGACCTACTACGCACAGAGCCTCGCCGAGGAACAGGCCCGGGGCGATGCCGCCGATAGCGCCCGTGTCGGCCTGTGGCAGGGGAAAGTGTTCGCGCTGAAACGCGCCCACGATGCCCTGCTGGAACGCTTCGAGGCGGAGTACCCCGACTATTACAGGCTGAAACATCATGCGGCCTCCGCCTCGGTAGCCGACGTGCAGACGCAGCTCGCCGGCTCGAACGACGCCCTCGTCGAATACCTGGTCGGGCAGGATTCGCTCTATACCTTCGTGATAACCCCCGCCTCGTTTGATGTTGTCGCGGCGGCGATCGATTCGACGGCGGCGGACGACGTAACGGCCTTGCGGAGGGCCATCGTGTCGCACGATCGAGGCGCCTACCTGGAAAAAGGGCGTGCCCTGTACGACCGGCTGATCGCCCCGGTCGAGCCGATCGTCGCCGGCAAACATCTGGTGATCGTGCCGGATGCGTACCTGAGCCAGCTTCCCTTCGAAGCCCTGCTGACGACATCCGTCGATACCACCGTCGGTTACGGCGACCTGCCCTATCTGATCGAATCCCATTCCATCAGCTATGCCTACTCCGCGACGCTGTACATCCAGACCCGCGCCGAGCGCGTTTCGCCGCGCAAGGACTTTGTGGGGTACGCGCCGGTCTTTTCGAACGGACTGCTCGACGGGTCGCGAGGCGCCCTGTTGCTCGGCGACCGCGCCGCACCCGTCGAGGTGAATCGGGGCTTTTTGCCCGCCACGTTCGACGAAGTCAAGAGCATCGAACAGCTCTTCGTCCAGGATCGCGGCGTGCTGCGGTACCTGTTCGGCGCGAAGACCGATGTGTATCTGGAAGACGAGGCGACGGAGGCGACGATTCGCGATGCGCTCAGGGATCATCGCTTCGTTCACCTGGCTACGCATGCGTTCGTGAATGCGGATGATCCGCTGCGGTCCGGCATCGTGCTTCAGGCGGACACGACGGGCGGATATGACGGGGTGCTGGAGCTGGCGGAGATCTATAACCTGCAACTCGATGCCGAGCTGGTGACGTTGAGCGCCTGCGAGACCGGTCTGGGCCGGCAGATCCGGGGGGAAGGACTCATCGGACTTACGCGCGGCTTCCTCTACGCCGGCGCGCAGAACGTGCTCGTGTCGCTCTGGAATGTGCAGGACGCCGCCACGGCGCGCCTCATGACGCAGTTCTATAGCCGGGTGCTCGACGAGGCGCCGCTCTCCGCGGCCCTGCGCGATGCAAAACGGGGTCTGATCCAATCGAAGGGCCGGCTGGCCGACCCCTATTACTGGTCTGCTTTCGTGCTGAACGGTCGGTAAAGGCCGGTACGGAAAAAACTTCCCCCGGCCGGCTTATGCTCACCGGCCGCGCGTCGATACACCCAGAAGTCGAGCAAACGCAGCCGCCACCCACTGGCGCACAGGTTTACCCACCCTGGCGAATGTATCGCACTGTCTGTTCTGAGAGGTGCAGGACGGAGGTCCTACCCCACCGTAGTGACCTCCGTCCATTCTTTTGATGTGCTACCAGAGGTATCGGATTAGGTCCTGATACCTTAAGAGAAATCTTATGTTAACATTCTGTTGTCGGCGATTTCCGGGAAGACGGTAGAGAAAAGACCGATCCCGGTGGGTCTGCAACGCCATAGTTTTGTGACACATCGAGCACAGCTTGGCCGGAAAGACGATATAGTCGATCCGTATACTCTATCGGGATTCTGCGCGGGCGCGTCAGCCACCGGTCCGCGCGTCGTGACGCCACCCCCCGAGTCGCGTCCGCCGGCTTTCCACGCAGCGGCTTTGCCCGCCCGTGGCCCGGCAAGAATTTCCGCCTGCGACGGGTCTGTTACCGTCCTGGAACTACTTCGCGCTACCGTTTCGGCGCCGACTTCAAGCACTCATCGCCCCCCGATGATCTCCTGCTACCCCCAGGAGCCGCTGCTGAATCTTCGAGTATCTGACAATACCGCGTATGAAAGCTTCCCCTAAGCGCGAATTCGGGCTGGTCCTGCTGGGCATCGTGGCGTCGGCGGTGTTTTTTATCGTGGAGCTCACCTCGTCCATCGGGGTCTCCGGCGGGGTTCCCTACATCCTGGTCACCATCTCCACCCTCTGGATCTACAGCCGGCACCAGACGCTGCTCCTGTCCATCCTGGGCTCCTCGCTTTCCGTCCTCGGCTTTCTGCTTACCCTGGGTGACGACGGCTTTCTCTACGATGTGATCATCCGCGCCATTTCGCTGGGGGCGATCTGGAGCCTCACGCTCGCCTCGCTCCGCGTCAAGCGATTCATGGGTCAGATCTCGCGGCAGCAGCAGCGGATCGACACCGTCATCGAAGACCGCACCCGCACCGAGCGCGCCAAGCTCAGCCGCGAGAACCGCGACCTCCAGCAGGAGCTCATCGAAGTCGAACAGATCACGCAGGAGCTGCTCGAAAAAGAGGCGCACTTCCGCCAGATCGCTGACTCCGTGCCCGCGCTCATCTGGATGTCCGGCGTCGACCAGGAATACACGTACTTCAACCAGATCTGGCTGGAATTCACGGGCCGGCGGCTCCACGATGAACTCGGGATGGGCTGGACGCAATCGCTGCATACCGACGATCTGCATCGCTTTCAGTCGGTCTATCGCAGCTCGTTCGACCTGCAGAAGCCGTTCACCGTCGAATACCGCCTCCTCCGCGCCGACAACACCTACCGCTGGATCCTGGATTCGGGGTCGCCGCGCTATACGGCCACGGGCGAATTTGCCGGCTACATCGGTTCCTGCATCGATATCACGGACAAAAAGCAGATGGAAGAGGAGGTGCGGCACAGCGAGGAACGCTACCGCACCGTCGTCGAGAACCAGATCGAGTTTGTCTACCACTTCCTGCCGGATACCACGCTCACGTTCGTCAACGAGGCGTATTGCCGGTACCTCGGGAAAACCAACGAAGAACTCGTCGGCAAGAGTTTTCTCAGCCTGTTCCCCGAACCGCATCGCACCGAGGCCCGCGAGCGCATCACGAACCTCATCGTCGACCCCACGACCGTACAAAACGAGCTGCCGCTCGCGCGAGAAGACGGCAGCATCGAATGGCAGTTGTGGCAGGACCATCCGATTCTGGATGACGACGGGAATGTGATCGAATTCCAGTCGGTAGGCCGCGATATCACCAAGCTCAAGGTGGCGCAGGACAAGCTGGTGCGTTACGCCCGCGATCTTGAGGTCACCAAGACGAAGCTCGAGAAGCAGAAGCAGCAGCTTACGCAGACCGTCGACAAGCTCCGCGAAGCCCGCGAAGAAGCGCTCGCCGCGACCCGCGCGAAGAGCGACTTCCTCGCCAACATGAGCCACGAGATCCGGACGCCGATGAGCGGCATCCTGGGGTATGCGGATATCCTGCTCGATACGGAGCTGGACGAGACGCAGCGCGAGTTTGCGAACACGATCCAGGCCAACGGGAAGCGCCTCCTCAACCTGCTCAACGACATTCTGGATTTTTCGAAGATCGAGTCGGGCCACATGGAGCTGGAGCGTCGACCGTTCCAGGTGCGCACCCTCATCAAGGGCGTGGTGGAGCTGATGGCCCCGCGCGCCGTGGAAAAAGGGCTCGAACTGCGGGGCCGGGTGGACAACCTGGTGCCGGACACGGTCATCGGCGACGAGACGCGTCTCAGCCAGATCCTCGTCAACCTGCTTTCCAACGCGCTCAAGTTCACCGAGAAGGGCGAGGTCAGCGTACAACTTTCCGGCGCCACGGTGGATGATCATCACGTCCAGCTTCACCTGAGCGTGCGGGACACCGGCATCGGCATCGGCCGCGAGGCGCAGGGCGAAATTTTCGAGGTCTTTACGCAGGCCGACGCGTCCACCACCCGCCGATTCGGCGGCACGGGTCTCGGTCTGGCGATCTGCCGCCGGCTCTCCGAGTTGATGGATGGCCGCATCTGGGTGGAGAGCGAACCGGGCATCGGGTCGGTGTTCCATGTCACCGCCGTCCTGGAAGTGCCGCCGGCGGAGCCGGTCGTCGTCGAGGAAGCGCCGGCACAAGACGTCATGGATGCAGGTGTGCAGGTGCTCGTGGTGGACGACGACGACATCAGCCGCCAGCGTTTCCAGCGGCAGGCCGAGTCGTGGGGCATGACCGTGCTGGATACGGGCAGCGCGATGGAGGCGCTGAAGTGGATCGACGCCGGCGAACGTTTCGGCGCCGTGGTGGTCGACCTCAAGAACGATATCTACACCAGCCACGATTTTGCGCGGCAGCTCCGTCAGCTCCGTACGAGCGCCGAACTGCCGCTCATCGTGCTGGACGACGGGAGCGTGCAGGATCGGAGCGGGCAGGTCGACGCCGTCTATCTGCTCAAGCCGGTGAGCATGGCGCACCTCCACAGCCTCCTGCGCAGCGTGTTTCGCAAGAAGAGTGAGGTGGCGCCTTCGCGGCCGGCCGTCTCGGCGCCGGCCGAATCCGGCGACGGCGGCTACGGCGCGCTGCGTATCCTGCTGGCCGAAGACGAAATCACGAACGAAAAGCTGGCGGATCACATGCTGCGCGACCTCGGGCATCGGGTCGATGTCGTGCACAACGGCGCCGACGCCGTGCGCGCCGTGCTGGATGCCTCCTACGACGTCGTGCTGATGGATCTCCGGATGCCCGAACTCGATGGCCTGACGGCCACGCGGCAGATCCGGTCGGAGCTGGGCGACAACGCGCATCCCTATATCATCGCCTTCACCGCCCGCGTGATGCCGAGCGACCGCGAAAATTGCCTCGCCGCCGGCATGAACGATTACCTCGCCAAGCCCTTCTCGGCGCGTGAACTCAAGGCCGCCATCGACCGCAGCCAGGCCGCGTCCCGCAGGGTGCCTACGTTTACCGAACACTGAGCCGGCCTGGACCGAATACCTGCACCCCGCTCGTGTCCTGCGAGCGGGGTTTTTTGTTTTCCGGCCGCATCCCGTCGAAGAATTTCGCGCGGCTGAAAACTATGTAAAACACATGTGACACACAGGTGTCATCCACCCGGTTCTATCTTGGTCCCATCATGGTTGCACAAGGCCGGGGGCGCATGGATGGCGGTTCGTGCGGTCCCCGGCCGACCTCACACAGACTTGCGAGCACGACATGCATCGGATCGAGCTGAACCGGATGGAAGGGCGCCCGATTGAGGGGCGCCAGATTGAACGTCAGCGCCCTCCTGCCCGATGGACGCGTTGCGTCGTCTACACGATGCCGGCGGCGCCCGGGCGACGCGATGACGCGGACACGCCTTATCCCCTCACGCGCATCGTAGCGCTCCGGCAGGCGCGGGGCGGCACGTTGACGGCGGCGTGAAGTCATCTCCTTTTCTGGGGAGCGGATCGGCCGATATGACAGCATAGCGAGCCTGCCGGCCCGGAACGTCCCGTGCCATGCATCGTTCGAGGCTTTCCCATGTATCGCTCATCTCAGGAGACCAGGAACCCGGTAGACTGATACCACGCACCTTTCCTGTTCAGTCTATAATCGGTTGCAGTGCATCATGCGCTTCGCCTTCCTATTTCTTACGGGTCTGTTTCTCGTTGGTCCTGTTCCCGCTGCATTCGCCCAGAACTGGGGCGAGGTGGAGGGTCGTGTGACCGAAGCGTCGTCGGGCCGGCCGATCCCTGGAGCTACGGTGCTGGTCGACGGCACCAACTACGGCACCGCCGCGGATGAAACCGGCTACTACCATTTTCGCGTCCCCGCCCGGCGTTACGCCCTGCGCTTCTCTTCCGTCGGCTTCATCTCCCGGGTGGATTCCGTGACGGTGGTTCGAGACCGCGTCGCCACGCTCGATGTATCCCTGCGCGATGAAACCCTCGAAATGGAAGGCATCACCGTGGAGGACGCGGCGGCGAATTACCAGGACGCCGGCGTCTACGAACTCGATCCGGCCGCCATCCAGAACATCCCCACCCCGCTGAAGGATGGATTCCGGGCGCTCAAGGTGGTCCCGGGCGTCGTCACCAACAACGAGCTGTCGAGCCAGTATTCGGTCCGTGGCGGCGGGTTCAACGAAAACCTCATTTTCCTCAACGGTTTCGAGGTCTACATGCCGTTTCGCCCGCGGCAGGGCGAGCAGGAGGGGCTGGGATTATTCAATGCCGACATGGCCGAGCGGGTGACGTTTTACACCGGCGGCTTTCCCGCCCGCTACGGCGGCAAGCTGTCGTCGGCGCTCGACGTGCAGTATCGCCGGCCGACGAGCGAGCCGTTCGCCGCCTCGGCCTCGCTCTCGCTGCTGGACGCGTCCGCCACCGCCTCGTCGTCGCTGCTGAACGGCCGCATGGGCTGGGTCGCCGGCTTCCGCAAGGCGCGCGCCCGCTACCTCTTCGGCACCCAGGAGCTGAAAGGCAACTACCAGCCGGATTATACCGACGTGCAGGCCTTCGTCACCTACCGCCTGACGCCCCGGCACGACATCGAGGCCATGGGCATCTGGGCGGATCACGTCTTCCGGCTCGATCCCAGCAACCGGCGCACGTTTTTCGGGACGGTAAGTCAGGATCCCCGCGTCCCCTCGAACCTGCAATCGCTCTGGCTGGATTTTAACGGCGAAGAAAAGGACGGCTATGCCACCCGTTTCGGGGGTGCGCGCATCAACAGCCAGATCGGCCGCCGGCTGCGGGCGATGCACGATGTCGCCTACTTCAAGACGATCGAGGAGGAGCGCTTCGACATCTCCGGGTCGGCGGTGCTTTATCTGGTCGACCCCGGCAGCGATCCGAACAACAACACCGAGTTTCTCGCGACCGGCATTTCGCGGACGGAGGACGAGGCCAACAACCGGATCGGCGTGGATACGTGGACCGCGCAGAGCCGCTGGATCCTCGGGCTGGATCGCCATGCCCTCGAGGCCGGCGGCATGGTGCGCAATCTCCGGTTCGACGATGAGCTGGTCGAGAAATCGGTCGTGATCGGGCGTTCGCAGGAGGGCGATGTCGTCCGCATCGTGGTCGACAGCCTCGACGGCGCCGCCGCGCTTGATGCCTGGCAGGGCGGCGTCTATGTCCAGGACGCTATCGACGTGCTGCCGGAGTCGGGCCGGCTCGTGCTCACGGGCGGGCTGCGGGCCGACTACTACGATTTTAACGGCGAGTGGACCGTCTCCCCCCGGCTGTCCGCCCGGTTTCTGGCCTCGGAGCAGACGACGCTCACCGCCTCGGCCGGCATCTATTATCAGGCGCCGACCTACCGCGAGCTGCGCGGCGAGCCGGATCCGGCGATCAATCTGCTGGACAACCTGAATCGGGACCTGCGGTCCCAGCGGTCGCTCCAGTTCGTGGCCGGCATCGAGCGGTTCCTGCCGCAGTCGCGCCTCTACCTCCGCGCCGAGGGGTATTACAAGGACCTCACGAACATCGTGTCGTACGACATCGAGAATGTGCGGGTCGTGTATTCCGGCGAAAACGATGCGGAAGGGGAGGCGTTCGGGCTCGACCTCCAGGTGCGCGGCGAGTTCGTGCCCGGGCTCGAGAGCTGGGCGAACTACAGCTTCTTGATGTCGCGCGAGCGGTTTCTGCCGGCGTATCGGGACGACTTCAAACAGGGCAGCAACCCGCGTCCGACGGATCAGCGGCACACGGTTTCGATCTACATCGCCGACTACATCCCCGGCGACGAGACCTGGAAGCTGCATCTGCGCACCCTTTTCGGCAGCGGTTTGCCGTATACGCCCCCCATCGAGGGCGAGCGGATCGGCAATATCGTGACGCAGGTGCCGGGCGACCGGTTTTCAGCCCGCTATCAGCGGTATTTTCGGTTCGACATGGGGATCTCGAAGGAGGTCGTGATTGCGGATCGGGGGATTCGCAACCCGGTGTCCCTCCAGATCACGGGAGAGATCCTGAACGTGTTCAACATGGTCAATACCGTGGCGTATTCGTGGATCCCGCGCAGCGACGGCATCTGGACCCGCGTCCCGACCCGCCTGACGCCGCGCACGATCAATGTCCGGATGGGGTTGCGGTTTTAGCGCGCCGCAGGTGACCTCGACGTCATACCGTGCGGTACGACAACGCATGCGCCAGACGCGTCGGTTCGGGGATTTTGTACCGCGGGCAGCAGGCCAGCGTGAGGCGCTCGGCCTCGGCGAGCGTGATCCGATGCCCGACGCTGACGTACACCGGGTGGGTGCGGTCGCGCGTCCGGAGCACCGTGCCGATGGGCTCGTCGCGATCCGTGAGCGCCGCGCGCGACCCTTTTTTGACCCCGGGTTCTTTGTAAACCCCGCACAGCCGGCTCTTGGCGACGCCAAACGCCGGCCAATCGAGCACGACGCCGAGATGGCAGGCGAGCCCGAAACGCCGCGGATGCGCGATGCCCTGGCTGTCGGTCATGAAGACATCGGGCCAGACGCGCAGGGCCTCGAGGGCCGGCAGGATGCACGGCATCTCGCGAAAACTGAGCAGGCCCGGGATATAGGGAAACGGAACGTCGCCCTCCCACGTTGTTTGATCGACGACCGCCAGGTCGGGCATCGAAACGACGACGATCGCCGTCCGCGCCCGATCGCCGCGGATGCTGACATCGACCCCGGCGATGGTGCCCGGTTCGGCGGCGAGCGGTTCGTGGCGCACCAGGCCGGCGAGATCCTGCTGGATCCGGATGGCCTCGGCCGGCGAGACGTCCCAGCGGTGGGGGTGTGCGATGTTGATTTTCATTACGAAAGATGCGGTTATGACCCGTTCTGAGTACAAGGTCCGACGTTTGAACTGGGTAGCGCTGCTGCTGGCCGTATCCGTGGGGATGCCCGCCTACGCACAGGAGGCGCCCCGACGCGTGACGCCGGCGAAGGCGTTTGCCTCGAGCCTGCTGTTGCCGGGTCTCGGCCATCGCTACGTGCAGGGCGGGTCGTGGCGCGGCAAGGCCACGTTGTTTGCGGGGATCGACGCCAGCCTCTGGCTGGGGCTCCTCGGGGCCAACTGGCAGCAGGGACAGCGGGTTCAAAGCTACGAGACGCTGGCCGTCTCCCGCGCCGGCGCCCTCATCGAGGGCAAGGATAGAGCTTTTTACCTGAACCTGGCCACTTACCTGTCGTCCGACGACTACCTCGACGCCCAGCTGCGCAACCGCGCCTGGAATCGCCTCGATTATGTGAGTACGCGCGCGTTTCAGTGGGAGTGGGCAAGCGAAGCGGATTTCGGGCGTTTCCGCGAGCTGCGCGACGATGCCGAAACCTTCAGCCGCCGGCGCTCCATCTACGCGGCGCTGCTCGTGGCCAATCGCCTCCTATCCGGGATCTCGGCCGTCGTCCAGGCCGGCAAGGTCAACGCCCCGGATCTCTCGATCGCCCTGTCGCCGCCCTTGGAGGCGGGGTCTCCGCCGGGTGTGCATGTGACGGTGGGACTGTAGAGCTGCCCTATACTTCATGGCTGGCCGGCGTCATTCCCAACTCGATTGGGAATGACGAGGGGCCCCTCAAGGGCGCCACTGCAGCACATCCTCCAGCGGCTTGCGCTTCGTCTCCGGCGATTCGGCCGGGTAGCCATACCAGAAGAGCCCGACGACCTCCTCCGCTTCCGGGTCGATGTCCAGCATTTCGCAAAAGCGCGCGTCGCGGATGACGTCGCCCGAGGCCCATTTCATGCCGATGCCCTCATTCCACAGGTAGAGCATGGCGTTCTGGATGGCGCAGCAGGTGGCGGCGTAGTCCTCCTTCGCCCGAAGCGGGTTCGTGGAGCGGACGCAGGTAACGACGAGCCAGCCGGGCATCTCGAGCCAGCGCGCGCGCTTGGCAGCGCCGGCGGCCGGACCCTTTGCGGCCGTCACGATCTCGGTGTTCAGCTCGACGATGGCTTCGGCCGTCTGGCTGCCGAGCAGGTAAAACCGCCAGGGTTCGGTAAGTTTGTGGTTCGGGGCCCAGCGCGCGAGGTCGAGCGCCTTCAGGATCGTTTCGACGGGCGGGGTTTCGGGCCGGTAGAGGTGGATCGTCCGGCGCGCCCGGATCAGGCTGGCCAGGGCATCGGGTTCGATAGCGGTAGTGTCGTGGTGCATCGTCCGGGAAAAGCGTTGTACGGAATGCGAGGTGCCGGGTCATGCAGGAGCCGGCGCCCAGCAAAAACGGCCGACTCCAGGGCAGGAGCCGGCCGGCTTGTACACGGACGGAGGGAGGAAAGGTTCGGGCAGCCGCGGGGGCTGCTGCTGGCACTTAGATTTTATCGCGATGCAGGATGCAGGATGGTTTTTGTCGATGTCGTTCTTGCGTCCCCATCCTGCATCCTGTGTCTTGCATCCTCAAACAAGGCGTGTCTGAAAAATCGTTCGGGTTGTCCCGGAGCATCCAAAACATCGTTTGATCCTGAATCACGTGCAGGATACGTTGCTGTCTGAAGGATTTTTTAGACAGAACCTAATTGTACCCCGGGGGCGGGGCCTCGATGCCGGGGCGGAGTTCCACCGCATCGATGATCAGGAGCGCCGTCATCACCGTTTCGCCGGGGAAGCTGGGCATGTTGGCGCTATAGACTTCCTGTACGCCGATCGTGACGTGATAGCCGAGTCCGAGCGCAGTATGATAGAGGGTGCCGCAGATCTGGTCGAGCCGGCGTCCCTGTTTGAAGGCGAGGGTCGCGGCGGCCTGCAGCTGGGCCTCTATGTAGGATTCCGGGCGGGTGATGAACTGCAGCGCCGGGGGGAATCGGCGTAGGATCGGGACCTTGCCGGCGGCGGCGTGGCCCTGGGTGTAGGCCGAGTCTTGAGCGGATCGGTCCGAAGCCTGGTACGTGTCCATGCCCGAGATCGTCAGGGGGTACTTCATAACAGTTGGCGATGCGTAAGCAGGTGGGGGAAGCAGGCGGGCGGAGTGCGCTGCATTGGGGGTATCGGCCGCGCCTGAAGAAACTTAAGCCCGGAAAAAAACAGCCGATCCGTGGGGCCGGCGTGTGGCGTGCGAAATGTTCTTGAAGGAGATCCCGACCGGGAATCGCGCGTACAACCCCACCTATCCGGCACACGGGGTTGACATGCCTCGCCCCGGTGCGATATATTGCGTCCCCTTTCGGGTCCTTAGCTCAGTTGGTTAGAGCGCTACGTTGACATCGTAGAGGTCGGTGGTTCGAGTCCACTAGGACCCACAACAACCCTTGTAAGTCGTTGGCTTGCAAGGGTTTTTTTTGTTGGTGGGTACAACAACTAGATTGTATTAAGCGCTCTCTCGAAATAACTCATTGGTATGTTTCGTCGCTAATGACGACCGAGACGAGTTTATATTAGTTAAGCTATATTCGAGTGCCCCAAATATGATGCTAGCCCCCAGGGCAATCGCATCCATTGTGTATCTACCCGCATTTATCGCTAACAATTTGTATGCCTACGCTCGAACACCGTAAGCAAGCGATTGTATTGGTTCGATTAGCTTCATAGCGATACCTCCTTGATTGTTCGAGTCCACTTACAGGAGAATGCGACTGCTCGATGATAGACTCTTGGAAGGTTGTGCGCTGGCTTGTGCTGCTCTATTCGATGCCTTTCTGGACGGGTGTGCATTCGGTTCCAAATTACTGCAGCCAATCTCAGGAACATAGCCAGATGAAGGTGCAACTAGATGACGACCCATCAGGTCAAGGCACTGCCTCGTTACCTTAGCGACCTCTCTTTGCAACTGGAGTACCGGACTGGTGAGCATGATCTCATAGGTGATTTCTACGGTCCATGTCTTTCAGTAGCCAAGACATACGATCGAACCGTTGGATACTTTAGGTCCAGTGCCTTCCTTGTTATTGGTAGGAGTGTGGTAGATTTTGCCTTACGTGGTGGGACCATCAGACTTATCTGTTCTCCAGAGCTACTTGATGAGGACATTCAGGCCCTCGAGAAAGGCTATAAGAATAGAGAAGCGATTATAGAACAAGCGATTTTGAGGGATCTGACACAACTTCTCGATAACAGGTCGCTATTCCAGCATTCAGAAGCCCTCGCGACTCTGGTTACCGCCGGCACGTTGGACATTCGTGTCGCCTTTAGACCCCCATATTTCGGCATCTACCACGAAAAACGCGGGATATTTACGGACGGCGAACACAACGCTGTCAGTTTTGCCCCCGGTTCAGGGAGCGGCGATCAGGTGCTCATCGCGGGAAAACAATGTGGTGGCGTCCAACGCGTGGCGGACCGGCGAGTTGGGCCTCGTTCATGGCATTGTGGTCACGAATTCCGAGACGACCCGTGTCTTCCGCAACACCGTGAGCAATGCATTCATCGATTTTTATCAGCGGATTGAGGGAAAGCTGATGGACAATTCCGTCCAGCAACTCGTTCATCGGCTATTTCTTCTGCAAGATGCCGATGCCCTTGGCAAAAGCGCCCGATGCACATCCTCGGCTCGATCATCCCGGCCACGGACTGGTTGGCCACAGGAAATACATCGCATGACAACTCTGAATATTGATTTCTTGTCATCGACGGGGCCACGAAGAACAAACCACCGGCAATCGGGCATGGAACAACGGTCTGTATGACTACGAACTGGCCGGCGAATCGGTGCGTTTTGGCTTCTTTACGGGGGCCTCGGTCCGAAACAAGCTGGAGGCCGGCCCCGACGAGGGCGTGAAGGACTGTGGTATCGACAACACCGTGCGCGGTGGCACGATGGTGGATCTCACGGTGGATCCGTGCTTCTGATACAGCTCGCGCATTGAGGGATACGACACCCTGGCGTTTCGCGCGGCGCGAGGGTGTCGCTCCCGGGCCGGCGCGGCCGAATCGGCCGGCTCGGACGGACCGCATTGTATGAATCGGCGGCTGTGACCTACTTTCTGTGGTTTGATGCCACGTGGTCGGATGCTGCGTGGTTGGATTCTACAGGGAGAAAACATGGCCCGCACCGCGCTGATTCTGGTACTCGTCCTCTCCTCCTGCGCCGCCCCCGATGGAAACACCGACTGGCGCTACTTCGGCGGCGACCTCGCCAACAGCCAGTATTCGACGCTCGACCAGATCGACCGTACGAACGTCGGCCGGCTCGACGTCGCCTGGACCTACCACACCGGCGACGCCGACTCCAGCAAC
This sequence comes from Rhodothermales bacterium, assembly GCA_041391505.1. Taxonomy (NCBI): domain Bacteria; kingdom Pseudomonadati; phylum Rhodothermota; class Rhodothermia; order Rhodothermales; species Rhodothermales bacterium. The sequence goes on along the minus strand of JAWKNW010000030.1, from coordinate 19,312 downwards.
CGCTCCCAGATCCAGTTTAACCCGATCGTCGTCGACGGCGTCCTCTACGGCGCTTCGCCGCGGCTGAAGCTCTTCGCCCTCGACGCGGCGACCGGCGCCGAGAAATGGGTGTTCGACCTGTACGCCGCCGGCGACGCGCCGAGCGTCTTCGGCGTCAGTCGCGGGGTGGCCTACTGGGAGTCGGGCGACGACCGACGCCTCCTCTACGGCGCCGGCCACCGGCTCTTCGCCCTCGATGCCCGCACGGGGCTGCCGATCCCGTCGTTCGGGTCCGGCGGGTTTGTCGACCTTCGGGAAGGGCTTGACCGCGACGCCGCCGGCACGTTCTGGTCGCTGAACACGCCCGGCGTGGTTTATCAGGATCTCTACATCGTCGGCGGACGCGTCGCGGAAGAGCTGCCGTCGGCCCCGGGGCATATCCGCGCCTACGACATCCGCACGGGCGAGCGGGCCTGGATCTTTCACACCATCCCCCAGCCCGGCGAATACGGCTACAATTCCTGGCCGGCGGACGCGTGGCAGCGCACCGGCGGCGTCAACGTCTGGAGCGGCATGAGCCTCGACCCCGAACGCGGCACGGTCTACCTGCCGACGGGCTCGGCGGCGTTCGACTTTTGGGGCGGTAACCGGCACGGAGAAAACCTCTTCGCCAACGCCATCCTGGCGCTCGACGCAGCGACCGGCGAGCGGAAATGGCACTACCAGACCGTCCGCCACGACATCTGGGACCGCGACCTGCCGGCGGCGCCGAACCTCGTCACGGTCACCCACGACGGCCGGCGGATCGACGCGCTGGCGCAGATCACGAAGTCGGGGCACGTCTGGCTGCTGGATCGCGACACGGGCGCGCCACTCTTCCCGGTCGAGGAGCGGCAGGTCCTGCCTTCGGATCTGGACGGCGAAGCCGCCTGGCCGACGCAGGCGCTGCCGACCCGACCGCCGCCCTTCGCCCGGCAGCAGCTCGGGCCGGACGACATCAACGACCTGTTCCCGGAGCAGGCGGCCGTCTTCCGCGACAGCCTGGCGCGGCTCCGCAGCGCCGGCCAGTTCGTCCCGCCGAGCACGCAGGGCACGATCATTTTCCCGGGGTTCGACGGCGGCGGCGAGTGGGGCGGCGCCGCGCACGATCCGAACGCGGGGATCCTGTACGTCAACGCGAACGAGATGCCGTGGGTGCTCCAGATGCGGAAGATCGACCTGGACGCAAGCCAGCGTTCGTTCTCCGCCGGCCAGCAGCTCTTTGCGTATTACTGTTATAATTGTCACGGCGCCGGCGCCTCGGACGCGACGGGGATTCCGTCGCTCGCCGGCATCGGCCAGCGGAAAACGCGCGAACAGGTCGCCGCGCAGGTTCGAGGCGGCGGCGTGCGGATGCCGGCACTGCCCTACCTGAAACCGGACGAGGTCGACGCCATCGTCGCCTTCCTATTCGGCGACCCGCAGCCCGAGGGGCTCACGGCCTCACCGGAAGCGGCCGTCCGGTACAACCACATGGGCTACAACCGGTTTGTCGACGCGAACGGCTACCCGGTCGTGCGCCCGCCCTGGGGCACGCTCAACGCCATCGATCTGAACCGGGGTGAGATCCTGTGGTCCGTCCCCCTCGGCGAGATCCCGGAGCTGACGGCGCGGGGCATCCCGAAGACCGGGACGGAAAACTACGGCGGTCCGATCGCCACGGCCGGCGGACTGCTTTTCATCGGGGCGTCGAAGGATGAGCGCTTCCGGGCGTTCGACCGGGCGACGGGGGAAGAACTCTGGTCGACCCGGCTCCCGAGCGGCGGCTACGCCACGCCGGCGACCTACGCGGTGAACGGCCGGCAATACGTCGTCATAGCAGCCGGCGGAGGGAAGATGGGGACGAGGTCGGGCGACGCGTATGTGGCCTTCGCACTGCCCCGGTGAGCGCGCCAAAATGGAAGGGTTGGGCGCTCATTAATCAAAATATGAAGGTCATCCCGACCGAATCCCCGCTAATGCGGGGAGCCGTGGAGGGACCTCCTGACTATGGCAATGCCATTCATCGGGAGGTCCCTCCGCTGCCCACCGATTTCATCGGCGGTCTGGTCGGGATGACAACTTTTATTCATGATGACATGGTTGTTTCACATCGCCCGCGACCGGCCGGCTGATTTTAACCCCTCCAGCAAGGCCGCGAGTTCGGCGGCGATGTCGGGGTGGGCTTCTGCGACATTCGTTCGTTCGCCGGGGTCATCCGCCAGGTTGTAGAGCTGGGGCGTGGGGGCGTTGCCGAGTTCGGTGTTGGTGTAGGCGTTGTAGGCGGCGCGGTCGCTCGGTTCGATGTACTTCCAGTCCCCCCGGATGATGGAGAGCGTGCCGCCCGTGTTGTGCTCCACGAGGTGCTCGCGGCCGGCCGGCATGTGGCCGATCAGCGTGTGCTGGAGGTCGAAGCTGTCGGGTGCGTCGGCGTCGGTGAGCGGGACGTTGCGCATCGCGGCGAAGGAAGCCATGAGGTCGATCTGCGAGATCAGGGCGTCGGATGTCGTGCCCGGGGCGACGCTCGCGGGCCAGCGGACGAGGAACGGGACGCGGGTGCCGGCCTCGAAGGCGCTGTATTTGCCGCCGCGGTACGGGCCGGAGGGGGTATGGTCGCCGAGGAGTTCGACGGCCTGATCCTGGTAGCCGTCGTCGACGACGGGGCCGTTATCGCTGGAGAAGATCACGAGGGTGTTGTCGGTCAGACCCAGGCGGTCCAGCGCGTCGAGCACTTCGCCGACGGTCCAGTCCAGCTGCAGGATCGCGTCGCCGCGGGGGCCCATCCCGCTCTGGCCGGCAAACCGGGGATGGGGGACGCGCGGGACGTGGATGTCGTGCGTGGCGAAATAGAGGAAGAAGGGTTCGTCCTGGTGGCGCTCCATAAAGCCGACCGCCTCGCCGGCGATCACATCGGCCATGTCTTCATCCACCCACCGGGCCGACTGCCCCCCGGACATCCACCCGATCCGGCTGATGCCGTTGACGATCGTCATGTCGTGGCCATGGCTCGGGTGCATCTTGAGCAGTTCGGGGTGCTCCTTGCCGGTCGGCTCGTCGCCGATGGGGCCGTCGAAGCTGACGGCGATCGGGTCCGACGCATCGAGCCCGACGATGCGCCGATCCTTCACGTACACCGTCGGCACCCGGTCGCCGGTGGCCGGGATCAGGAACGCCTCGTCGAACCCGAGTTCGAGAGGCCCCGGCGTGATGTCGCCGTTCCAGTCGGGGCCGTCCGGCCCGCCGAGGCCCAGGTGCCATTTGCCCACCACGCCGGTGGCGTAGCCGGCCTGCTTCATGACGTCCGCCAGAGTCGTTCGCCCCGGCTCGATGATCAGCGAGGCATTGCCCCGGGCAACGCCCGTCCCGGGCCGGCGCCAGGCGTATTCGCCGGTTAGCATGGCGTAGCGCGACGGCGTGCAGGTGGCAGACGGTGCGTGGGCGTGCGTGAAGCGCAACCCTTCCGCGGCGATCCGGTCGATGTTCGGGGTCTGGATGGCGGTGGCGCCGTAGCTGCTCACATCGCCATAGCCGAGGTCGTCCGCATAGATGATGACGATATTCGGCGGTTGCTGCGGCGTATCGGTCGGGGCCTCGCACGACGAGAGGCCGAGCAGGAGCGTCGCGACCAGGAAAAAGGGGCGGATCGAGGACATGTGACGTGGGGGGATGAAGGTGAGGGCGACAGCCTGTTCGCCGATGGTTGATTGAACTTACGATGCGCGGCCGGCGAGGGCAACTTCAGGCGTCCGAAGGCCAGGGCAATCGTATGCTCGCCGTGGCCGTGAGAAGCGTATGGGAGTTTGGGTGCATGGGGGCATTTTTACCGCAAAACCTCCCATACCCCCATACTCCCACACCGGGAGATGCTCACGTTTGAAGAGCATGCGATTGCCCTGGTCCAAAGGCCCCGTGGGGCGGGCGAATCGGGCTGATCCGGGCGGGTCGGGAACGGGAGGGCCGGCAGTCGGCGTCTCAAGGGTACACGAACCGGCGCACACCATGAAATTCATCCCGATCCTGCTCTTGATAGCTAGCCTGTATGCGCCGGCGGCGCACGCGCAGCAGTACGCCACCGACGCCGGCAAGGCGGCCTTCACCGGCGAGATCCCCGTGAACCGGTTTACCGGGATTTCGGAATCGCTGAGCGGGCGGGTCAGCCTCATCGACCGGTCGGTGCGGTTCACGCTCGATCTGAACACCCTGGACACCGGCATCGGCAAGCGCGATCGCGACATGCGCAAGACGCTGAACACGAGTCGTTTCCCGGAGGCCGTTTTCGAGGGCCGGCTCGTCTCCGAGTTCGACCCCGGGATCCCGGAGATGCAGCCGGCGCGCGTGCAGGGCACGTTCACCCTGCACGGGGTCAGTCAGGAGATCGAGGTTGAGGGGGGATTGCAGCGGGTCGGGGAAGGGCTGATGGTGACGGCCGAATGGGTGCTGAATATGCGCGATTACCGGATCGAGCCGCCGCGGATGCTGGTGATGCGCGTGGCCGAGACGATCGACGTGCGCATCGAGGCGCTTCTGGCGTCGGTGAACGTTCCGTGAGGACCGTTTGCGCCGCATCCGCGGCCGCAAAACACCGTATCCTGTGGGGTCAACTCGCCACAAAACGCGGAGGCACGTCATGAAACGGCTATCCTTTTCTTCGTTGATCGTGATCGCGGCAACATCCCTGTTCTGGGCCCTCGTCGTGGCCGATACGCTGGTGCGTCAGATGGATACGGGCGTGACGTACATCGACCTCGCCGCCGTCTTCGTGCTGGGCGCCATTTCCGGCACGGCGGCCGGCGCCGCGTACGTGATGCGGCATCACGACCGGGCGGTCGAGGCCTGAATCGCACCAATTATTAACGCCGCGCCGATTTCGGGCCGGGATCCTGCCGTCAACTGGCCGGGTATGTGCCGATTCATACCCATGCAACTTCATTTGCGGGGCTGGAACGCTCCGTGTATTCCGCCATGATCAAGATTACCCTGCCCGATGGATCGGTCCTCGAGAAGGAAGCCGGCGTGACCGGCCTCGCGATCGCTGAAGGCATCTCGGAAGGCCTCGCCCGGATGGCGCTGGCCGTCAATGTCAACGGGGAGGTATGGGACCTCAGCCGGCCGATCGACCGTGATGCCCGGGTGCAGATTCTGACGTGGCGCGACGCGGAGGGGCGGATGGCCTACTGGCACTCCTCGGCCCACCTCATGGCCGAGGCGCTCGAGGCGCTGTTCCCCGGCGTGAAGTTCGGCATCGGGCCGGCGATCGAAAACGGATTTTATTACGACATCGACCTGGGCGACCGCAAGCTGGCTCCCGAGGACCTCGAGGCGATCGAGGCCAAGATGACCGAGCTGTCGAAGCGCGACGTGCCGTACAGCCGGCGGTCCGTCTCCAAGCAGGAAGCCCTCGACTACTTCACCCGCAAGGGCGACGAGTACAAGCTCGAACTGATCGCGGACCTCGAGGACGGCGCCATCACGTTTTACGAGCAGGGGGATTTCACCGACCTGTGCCGCGGCCCGCACGTGCCGTCGACCGGCGTCATCAAGAACCCCAAGCTGCTGAACGTCGCCGGCGCCTACTGGCGCGGAGATGAGAAGCGGCCGCAGCTCACCCGCATCTACGGCATCACCTTCCCGAAGAAGAAGGAGCTGGACGAATACCTCGAACGGATCGAGCTGGCCAAACAGCGCGACCACCGGAAGCTGGGCCGCGAACTCGAGCTGTTTACATTCAGCGCCAAGGTGGGTCCGGGCCTGCCGATGTGGCTGCCGAAGGGCGCTATGCTGCGCGAGAACCTCGCCGAGTTTCTGAAGCGCGAGCAGGTGAAGCGCGGGTATCAACCCGTCGTGTCGCCGCACATCGGCCGGCTCGAGCTGTACCAGACCAGCGGGCACTATCCCTATTATAAGGACAGCCAGTTTCCGCCCATGTTCGAGGACGCGGAGCAGCAGGAAGGCTACCTCCTCAAGCCGATGAACTGCCCGCACCACACGCAGATCTACGCGAGCAAGATGCACTCGTATCGCGATCTGCCGGTGCGCTTCGCCGAGTTCGGCACCGTGTACCGGTACGAGCAGTCCGGCGAACTGGGCGGCCTCACCCGTGTCCGCGGCTTCACCCAGGACGACGCGCATATCTTCTGCACCGACGACCAGGTGAAGGACGAGTTCAAGAACGTGATCGACCTGACCCTGACCGTCCTGTCGGCGCTGGAGTTTACCGACTTCAAGGCGCAGATCTCGCTGCGCGATCCGGAGAACAAGGAGAAGTACGTCGGCGAAGACAGCCAGTGGGAGCGGGCCGAGCAGGCCATCCGCGAGGCGGCGGCCGAGATGAACCTGGAGGCGACGGAAGCGACCGGTGAAGCCGCGTTTTACGGCCCGAAGCTCGACTTCATGGTCAAGGACGCCCTCGGGCGCGAGTGGCAGCTCGGCACGGTGCAGCTGGACTACAACCTGCCGCAGCGGTTCGACCTCACCTACATCGGCGAGGATAACGAGAAGCATCGGCCGGTGATGATCCACCGCGCGCCGTTCGGCTCGCTGGAGCGCTTTATCGGCGTCTTGATCGAACACTGCGGCGGCAACTTCCCGGTGTGGCTGGCGCCCATCCAGGTCGCGGTGCTCCCGATCAGCATCGACATGAACGACTACGCGTCGGCGGTGCGTCAGCGCCTGGTCGAAGCCGGCCTGCGGGTCGAGGCCGATCTCCGGAATGAAAAGATCGGCTACAAGATCCGGGGCGCCGAGGTGCAGAAGGTGCCTTACATGCTCGTGCTCGGACGCAAGGAAGCCGAGGAAGGCACGGTGGCCGTGCGGCAGCACCGGGTCGGCGCGCAGGAGTCGATGACCCTCGGAGATTTTATCGATCGGCTGAAGGCGGAAGTCGCCTCGTCGATCCGATAGTCGCGTGCGGGCTATTGACTTGAGGCCCGAAACAGACGATACTAAGGCGAACGGAGGCGCTCTGGCGTCTCCGTTTGCGTTTTTATGGAGCGTCGGCTGCGCCGGCGGTCAGGGAGGACGGTCACGGTTCGTGTGCGCTCCGGGGCCGCGAACGGTTGCGGAGCGGCCCGTAGAAACAGCGCGGCCGGCACAAACCTGCTTTTGCAACAGCGCGAAAGGGCTTTCCTCGTTCATATGGGGCGGCTCGTACTGAAACCTCGGGCAGGGCCGGGCGTGAGAACATCAATCCATTCGGGGGATTCCCCGTCGCCGGCGCTTCACGCTCGATCGCCGCGCGTAGCTATTTGATTGTGAAACAAACCGCAGAATGAGTCTGAAAAAAGCGCCTCAAGCACCTCAGAAAAGAACTCGCATCAATAACGAGATTCGCGCCTCCAAAGTCCGTGTCGTCGATCCAAACGGCAAACACGGGGTCTACACGCTGGATGAGGCCCTGGCCCTCGCCGAAAATTACGGGGTCGACCTCGTAGAGATCGCCCCCGATGCCGACCCGCCTGTCTGCAAAGTCGTCGATTACGGCAAGTATATCTATGAGCAGCAGAAGAAGGAGAAGGAAGCCCGGAAGAAGTCGCACGCCGTGGTGCTGAAGGAAATCCGGTTTCGTCCGCAGACGGACACGCACGACTTCGAGTTCAAGGCCAAGCATGCCCGCCAGTTTCTGGAGGAGGGCAACATGGTCAAGGCCTGGGTGCAGTTCCGGGGTCGAGACATCCTCTACAAGGAACACGGCGAGTCGCTCCTGAAGCGGTTTATCGAAGAGCTGAAGGAAGTGGGCCGCGTCGATCAGGCGCCGCGCATGGAAGGGCGCCGCATGACGCTGATCATGGCGCCGGCGCGGAAAAAGACGTAACGGCTCCCGCCCGTTACGTTCGCTGTTTTTTTAAAATACTCCGGGAAACGTATGCCCTGAGGGGGCGTATAGAGCACACTTTTACCTGCCCGTGCAGGTCGAAGGCAAACGTAATGGTGAGCATATGCCCAAGATGAAGTCGAACAGCGGCGCCAAAAAGCGCTTCAAGGTTACCGGCAGCGGCCGGCTGAAGCGCGAAAAAGCGTTCGCGAACCACATTTTGACGAAGAAGTCGCAGAAGCGCAAGCGCAACCTCCGCCAGTCCACGCTGGTGAGCGCCGTCGATGAGCCGCGCATGAAGCGCATGCTCAGCGTCTGATCGTCTCCTACCACACGAGTTTGATAAGCAGAGTAAGGTTCCATGCCTCGAGCCACAAACAGAGTAGCCTCTCGCCGGCGCCGCAAAGGGATTCTGGCGCTAGCCAAAGGGTACTGGGGACGCCGTAGCAAGGTCTACACCGTCGCCAAAAACACGGTTGAACGCGCCCTCGCCTTCTCGTACCGGGACCGCCGGCAGCGCAAGCGCCAGTTCCGCCGTCTGTGGATCACGCGTATCAACGCGGCCGCGCGCCTGAACGACATGTCGTACTCGCGCCTCGTGGGCGCCCTCCGCAAGTCGGAAGTGCGTCTCAACCGGAAGGTCCTGGCCGATCTCGCCGTACACGATCCGGCCGCCTTCTCGAAAGTCGTCGACCATCTGAAAAACTAGGCGCGGCCTGAGTTTTTCAGAACGAGCCGTAGCCTGAACCTGAGTCAGGGTCCAACGCGGCTCCGGGGGTTCATTCGGCACTCCGGTTTGCCTCGAACGATTTTCAGACGCTGACAGGTTTTCAGACACTGACTAGCATGGTCCGCCGTCCCGTATATCGATTTTTTACGTTCACGCCGCTCGCCTGCCGACTGGGGTGCTGAACGTTACGGTATGCACGTTTGCAAAAGTCCCGCCCCTGGTCAAACAGGTCAGGCGGGACTTTTTTGTATAGTACCCCCGCATAGTAGTATCCCCGCATAGTAGTAACCCCGGCCGTGTCGCGCCCCGCCGGCGCGACACCTGAACCCGCACCGCTATGGTAGAACAGCTCGAAGCATTGCGCCGCGACATCGAGGCGGCGACGCTCGACACCGCCGAGGCGATCGACGCCTTCCGGATCCAGTATCTGGGCCGCAAGAGCGGCCGGATCACGGATCTCTTTCAGGGGCTGAAAAACGTGCCGCCGGCCGACAAGCCGGCCATGGGCCTCAAGATCAATGCGATCAAGGTGCTGGCCGAAGAACGGCTCGAAACGGCGCAGCAACAGCTCAAGTCCGCCTCCGCCCCGTCGACCGCGACCCTGGACGTGACGCTGCCGGGCCGGCCGGTTGCGCTCGGTTCGGACCATCCGCTGACCCAGACGCTCTGGGAGATCCAGCGCATCTTCGCGCATTTCGGGTTCGACGTGGCGGTCGGCCCCGAGATCGAGGACGACTGGCACAACTTCTCGGCGCTGAACTTCCCGCCGGACCACCCCGCGCGCGACATGCAGGACACCTTCTTCCTGCGCGAGGGCAAACGCGACGGCGAGGCCGTCGTGCTGCGCACGCACACGTCGCCCGTGCAGATCCGCGTCATGGAAAACAAGAAGCCGCCGATCCGCGTGATCGTGCCGGGCCGGGTATACCGCAACGAGTCGATCACCTATAAATCCTACTGCCTCTTCCACCAGGTCGAGGGGCTCTATGTAGACGAAGGCGTGACGCTCGCCGATCTCAAGCAGATGCTGAACCTGTTCGCGCGCGCGATCTTCGGCGACGATGTGGTGACGCGGCTGCGCCCGAGCTTCTTCCCGTTTACGGAGCCCAGCGCGGAGCTGGACATCTGGTGGCCCAACCCGGCCTTGCCCGCCGGCGGTCGCTGGATGGAGATCCTGGGTAGCGGGATGGTCGACCCCAACGTGCTCGAAGCCGTCGGGATCGATTCGGAGCGCTACACGGGTTACGCCTTCGGCATGGGGGTCGAACGGATCGCCATGCTGCGCTACAACATCCAGGACATCCGCGTTTTCTACGAAAACGACATCCGCTTCCTCGAACAATTCTGACCCCTCCCGGCCATGAAACTCAGTTATAACTGGCTTGGCGACTACGTGGCGCACGGTCTCGACGCCGATGCGCTGGCGGACCGGCTCACGATGGCCGGCCTGGAAGTGGACGACGTGGAACGCCACGGCGAAGCGCTCGACGGCGTCGTCGTGGGCCGCGTGCTGGCCACACAGCGTCATCCGAATGCAGACCGGCTCACGCTCTGCCAGGTGGATATCGGCGCCGGCGACCCCGTGCCCATCGTCTGCGGCGCGCCCAACGTGGCGGCCGGCCAGAAGGTGGCCGTGGCCACCGTGGGCACCATCCTGTCATTGCCCGACCGCGAAAAGCCGGGCGAACGCGTGGCGATCACGATCAAGAGCGCGAAAATCCGCGGCGAAGCATCGCAGGGCATGATCTGCGCCGAAGACGAACTCGGTTTGTCGGACGATCACGCCGGCATCCTGGTGCTCGACGCCGCGGCCCCGATCGGGCAGCCGTTTTCCGCCTATCTGGCGGAGAAAGGGGTGGCGCTGGTCGACTACGTGCTGGACGTCTCCATCACCCCGAACCGGCCCGACGCCATCAGCCATATCGGCGTGGCGCGCGATGTGGCCGCGGTGGGCCGGCTGCCGCTGGTGCGGCCCAAACTCGCCCTGCCCGCGCCGGGAGGCCGCGCCGCGGAGCGCATCGCCGTCGAGATCGAGGCGCCGCAGGCCTGCCGGCGGTACGTGGCGATGATCGTGGAGGGCGTCGTCATCCAGGAATCGCCGGAGTGGCTCAAGCAGCGGCTCCTCGCGATCGGCCTCCGGCCGCGCAACAACGTGGTGGACATCACCAACTATGTGATGTACGAGTGCGGACAGCCGCTGCACGCGTTCGATTACGACCAGGTGGCCGGCCGGAAAATCGTCGTGCGCTGGAGCCATCCCGGCGAGACGTTCGTGACGCTGGACAGCAAGGAACGCAAGCTGCCCGAGAACACGTTGATGATCTGCGATGCGGACCGGTCCGTGGCGATCGCCGGCGTGATGGGCGGCGAAAATTCCGAGGTGACCGACCGGACGACCACCGTCCTGATCGAAAGCGCGTATTTCGATCCCTCGACCATCCGGCGGACGGCGCGCCTGCTCGGGTTGCAGACCGATGCGTCGTACCGCTTCGAGCGGGGCGTGGACAGCGACGGCCAGGTCTGGGCCGCCGCCCGGGCGGCTTCGTTGATCGCGGAACTCGGCGGAGGCATGCTGCTGCCGGGCATGGTGGACGCCCATCCGAATCCAGCGCCGGCGCGCACCGTGCTGATGCGTCCGTCCCGCGCCGTACGCGTCCTGGGCGTCGAAATCGACACCGCCGTGATGGTGGAGCTGCTCGAAGCGCTCGGTTTTGATGTGACGCGCGGACACGAGTGGCTCGGCGAGCCGGCGCTGGCGTGCGTCGTGCCGGGATACCGCCCGGATGTCGAGCGCGAAATCGACCTGATCGAGGAGGTCGCCCGCCTGTACGGCTACGAACGGATTCCGCTGCCGAGCCATGTGCCGGTGGCGGCCATCGCGCCCTACGTCGCGCCGGAAACACGCGCCGCGCAGCGCGCTCAGCAGTATCTGACGGGGCTCGGCTTCCGGGAGATCTACACGAACAGCATGCTCAGCCGCGAGACGGCCGAGCGCTTCAACCTGCCCGTCCTCACCGGCGCCGGCCACCCGGGCGAGGTGGTGGAAACGCTCAAGCCGATCTCGCAGGAGATGGCCGCGCTGCGGCCTGCGCTGCTGCCCGGCATGCTGGCCGTGATGGCGCACAACCAGAACCACGGCCACGACACGCTGCGCTTTCTGGAGTTCGGCCACGTGTTCAGCAAGACCGACGCGCCCGACGTCATCGTGCCGGGTTACGGCGAACATACGTCGCTGCTCGTGGCCTTGAGCGGGCCGGCCGAGCAGGCGAACTGGACGAACAAGGAGCGGGTGGCCGATTATTACGACCTGAAAGGCATCGTCGAAGGGCTGGCGCGCCGGCTCGGATGGAAGCAGGTCGCCTTTACGCCGGACTACGCAGCGACGCCGGCGACGGCGTACCACGCCAACGTATCCATCGGCGGCCGGCATGTGGGGGTGATCGCGTGCCTCTCCGACGCCGTTCAGCGGCAGTACGACCTCAAGGCGCCCGTGTTCTTCGCGGAGTTGAACTGGGATGCCGCCGGCGCGGCGTCGGCAGACATCGCCGGCGTCAAATATGCCCCGATCTCCCGCTTCCCGAGCGTCGATCGCGACCTCGCGGTGATTGTGGACCGTTCGGCGCAGGTGGGCGACCTCACGGCCGCGATCCGATCGGCCGGCGGCACCCTGCTGCGGGCGCTGACCGTGTTCGACGTATACCGCGGCGACCAGGTGCCGGCGGATAAGAAGAGCGTTGCTTTCGGGCTGCGTTTTTCGGCCGACCGGACGCTGCAGGACGATGAAGTCGACCGGGTCGTGACGCGCGTGCTGGACCGGCTCTCGGCCGATTATGGCGCGGAACTACGGCGCTGAGTCGTATATTGGCGGCGGACCCGTCCCCCTTCCACAACCAAGACGAAAGGCAGACGCTATGGACGCATCGGAAGTGCCAGATCGCGATGAATCGAACCCCGCCCCGGGCGGCGAAGCCGCTTCGGGTGGAACGGAAGGCCAGCCCGAGGCGGCACCCGGCCTGAAAGGCCTGCGCTCGCTCCGGCGTCTGCGGGATCGCGTGCAGGCGGCGGCGCACGAGCTTCAAGCGCTCCGCCAGGAAAATGCGGCCCTGCAGAAGCGTATCGCCGAACTCGAACGGGGCATGCCGGAGGCGGCGGGCGACGGTGGAGCCGGCACGGCCGCGCTGGCGCTGGAAGGCGACCCGGAGCTGCTGCGGCGCAAGGTCGAAGGATTTATCACCGCCATCGACCGGTTTCTGGAAGAAGACAGCCGCGTCGGATGAGCGCATCCCCGCTCCGAACCGGACCACTCGCATCTCTAACGGATCATCTCATGGAAAAAACGATACGGGTTCAGGTGATGGGGCGCGACTATCCGCTCCGCATCGCCGAGTCGGATGAGGCGCTGACACGTGAAATGGCGGCCTACGTCGACGCCAAGATGAAGGCGTTCAAACAGGCCTTTCCGAAGCAGCCGGAAGTCACCACCGCGGTCGTGACCGCCCTTGCGCTGGCGGAAGAGCTCTTTTCGGCCCGGGACGCCCACACCCGGCTTCTGACCGAGGCCGATCGCGAGGTGGCGCAGCTCGACGCGTTGCTGGAGGAAGTGATGGGGGCGTCGGCGAACGGCGCGGCGCCGAGTGTGGAGGGCGGACGCTGATTCGCGGCGCGAGGTCACGATCCTGCGATTTTTCGGTCCGCCCCGTATAGGCGCGGTCCTGCGGGCGGGCTGGATATTGTGATTTTTTTTTGCGTGATTACCCGGAGCCCGAATACGGCAGACCGACCGCTCGCACGGCCGGCCGGCGCCCGATTCGCACGGAACTGCTTAGGTAAAGTCGGATATAAACGATACTGCTCTCATGGTGACCCCTTGAGGGCCCTTTGTACTGACCCGTTCTGCATATATAAGAACTTTACTAGTATGCCTTAGGGAGCCACCCTTCACGCTACGACAGCAGGCCCCACTCCCTCACGGGATTTCTCTTCGGAGAGCCGGGGAAGCCGGAAGAGTTTGAGCGGTTCCCACTGTGTGAATGTGAAGGAAGTTCTTCATATCACCGGAGCGGGTTAGTATGAATGAAAGTGCCCCGGCTTGGTTACGTGTGATCATGCAACCGGCCGGGGCATTTTTGTGTCCTTCCCGGGCGTTTTGAGCGGGACGCTCCCACACAAACGTACATACACCATGGATATAACGGCGGTTTTCGGCGATCTCATCGCCGTCGCCGTGGTCGCTCTCTGCATCGTGGTAGGCATCATCATCGACCGTTTCCTCCTTTCGCGGAGCGTGCGGGTTCAGGTGAGCAAAGCGCGAGACGAGGCGAAGCGGTTGCTGGATGAAGCTGAGCAGGAAGTGAAGCGGATCCGGTTTGAGCGGATCGAGAAAGTCGAGGCGGATATCGCGATGCGGGAGGAGACGCTCCAGCGCGAAACGCAGGAGACGAAGCGCTCCCTCCGCCGCATGAAGCACGTCTACAAGCGCCGGCTCGAGAAGCTGAGCCAGCGCACCCAGCGCATCGCCGAACGGGAGAGCGTGCTCCAGAAGGCGACCGAAGCCATCGAACTGCTTCGCAAGGAGGGCCGCGGCAGCCAGCGCGAAGCCGAGCGCCTTCGCCGCGCCGCCGCGCAGCTGGCCGAGGACCTGCAGGGCAACAAGGCGGCGATCGAGCGTAAGGAGCAGGAGATCACGGCCATCCGGACCTCCCTCCAGACGCGGCAGGAGAAGATGCAGCAGGTGCTCGAGGAGCAGACACGCAAGCTGGAGCAGGTATCCGGCATGTCGCCCGAGGAAGCCCGCCATGCGATGATCGAGCGGTACGTGGAGGAGGCCAGGCTGGAGGCCGCCGGCCGGGTGAAGGAAATCCGCGACGAAGCCAAGTTGACGGCCAACCGCCAGGCGCGCAAGGTCATCCTCACCGCCATCCAGCGGACGGCCGCCTCGCACGCGATCGAGAACACCGTGTCGGTGGTCAACATCCAGTCCGACGAGATGAAGGGCCGGATCATCGGGCGCGAAGGCCGCAACATCCGCGCGTTCGAGGCCACGACGGGCATCGAAGTAATCGTTGACGACACCCCGGAGGCGGTAATCCTGTCCGGATTCGACCCCATCCGGCGCGAGGTGGCGCGCATCTCGCTGGTCCGCCTCATCCAGGACGGGCGCATCCATCCGGCGCGGATCGAGGAGGTGGTGGAGAAGGTGCGCGAGGAGGTCAACGAAGAGATCATGGAGGTCGGCGAGCGGACGGCCATCGACCTGAACCTGCACGGGATGCATCCCGAGCTGATCCGGCAGATCGGGCGGATGCGCTACCGCACGAGTTACGGCCAGAATCTGCTCGCCCACTCGATCGAGACGGCGCACATTTCATCGCTCATCGCGGCCGAGCTGGGGCTGGACGTGAATCGCGCCTGCCGCGCCGGCCTGCTGCACGATATCGGCAAGGTCGTCGAAGAGGACATCGAAAACCCGCATGCCATCGTCGGGATGGAGCTTTGCGAGAAGTACAAGGAGCACCCCGACGTCTGCAACGCGGTGGGCGCCCATCACGACGAGATCGAGATGACCTGCCTCATCGCCCCGGTCGTGCAGGCGGCCGACGCCATTTCCGGCGCGCGTCCCGGCGCCCGTCGCGAGGCGCTGGAGTCGTACATCAAGCGGCTCGAGAAGCTCGAGGATCTGGCGCGCTCGTTCAACGGTGTGGAGCGGGTCTATGCGATCCAGGCCGGCCGCGAAATCCGCGTCCTCGTCAACCACGACCTCGTGTCGGATGCCGAGGCGGAGAACCTCGCGGTCGACATTTCCAAGAAAATCCAGAACGAACTCCAGTACCCGGGTCAGGTCAAGGTCACCGTCATCCGGGAGGTACGCTCCGTCTCGTACGCGAAGTGACGCCACACGCCGGATGATCGCTTCGGCGCATCGACCCCGCCAAAATCGGTAGGTCGATGCGCCGCATGTTGCGCCGGAAGGCTCATGCCTCCCGGCGTTTTTTTATGTACCCATGTCCTTGTGCCAATCCAGTCAGTTCACGGCACGGTAGGCGAGGCGTCTCTCACGATCGTTTCGGAGCGCCGCGCTACCCACCAGGCGGGCCCTATGTTTGCCGCCTGTCCCGCATCGGCCTAACCGTTCGATGTGTTTACCGGATCGCCCCCCATTCCCTGTACGACCTACTGCACGTTACCTCTGGGGGGTTCTATGAACATCAACAACCTGTCGCGAGGGGCCATATGGGTTGGCGTCGCCCTCGCCCTCTGTGCACCTGGCGCCGCCTTCGCGCAGATCGCCTTCACCGAGGTGGCGGCCAGCGCCGGCGTCGGCGGCGATATCTACGATAGCACCTCGCGTCACGGCCTGGGCGTCAACTGGATCGACTACGACAACGACGGCTTTCCGGACCTTTTCCTGCCCAACGGCGGCGGCGAATTGCCGCATTTCTTCCGGAATAACGGGAACGGATCGTTCACCCGGAAGGACGCGCTCCTGCCCTCGCTCCCGGTCGTCGAAATGACCGGCTCCGTGTTCGCCGACTATGACAACGACGGCGACATGGACATCTACATCACGGTCGGCGGCAGCGATCTGTACGATCCGGACGGCTCGCCGAACTTCCTGCTGAAGAACCTCTGGGTCGAAAACGGCAACGCAGAATCCACCCCGATGTTTGTCGAAGTCGCCGCCTCCGCCGGGGTAGACAACCGGCCGCCGGTGGCCTTTGGGCCCAACGGAGGGTACAAGAGCTACACTGCGACGTGGCTGGATTACGACCTCGACAGCTGCATCGACCTCTTCGTGGGCACCATGGTGTGGGACGCCGGCGGCTCCGATGTGAACCGCAATGCGCTCTACAAAAACAACTGCAACGGCACCTTCACGAACGTGACCACGAGCGCCGGCCTGTTCAACGGCGATCCGGTCATGGACCGCCCGACGCTCGTCGTTTTCGGCGGTCTCATGGATGACGACGCGTACCCCGATCTCTACGTCGTCAACGTGCAGCAGCCCTCGCCGTACCATCACGATCAGTATTTCCACAACAACGGCGACGGCACGTTCACCGAATTAACCGCCACGATGCCCGGCATCGGCGACGACTCGGGCGCCGGCATGGGCATCGACCTGGCGGATATCGACCTCGACGGCGACTGGGACATCTACATGTCCGACCTCGCCAACCCGGGCGGGATCGAGCCCGTGGCGGAGAACAACGTCCTCTACAAGGGCAATCCGGGCGGCACCTGGAGCGAAAATTCGGCGCCGGCCGCCGGCGTGAAAAGCTTCGACTCGTGGGCGGTCAACTTCTTCGACCTCAACCACGACGGCTACGAGGAGCTGCTCGTTGGCGTGATCGCGCCGACCCAGATGAAGGACGAGCTGTTCCAGAACGACGGCGACGGCACGTTCACCGACATCTCCGTCGCTGCCGGCATGATTTCAGGCGATTCGCGCGGTTCGGCCGCGGCGGACTACGACCGCGACGGCGACGTCGATTTTGCGGTCGTCAACCTCAACGGCAATCTGTTTCTCTACCGCAACGACACGGCCGGGAAGCAGAACTGGCTGGAAATCGACCTGCAGGCCACGGTCAGCAACCGGGCCGCCATCGGCGCGCTCATCGAGGTGAAGGCCGGCGGGCATACCTACATGCGCCAGATCAAGAGCGGCGTCAGCTCGCATTCGCAGAACGAGCGCACCGCCCACTTCGGCCTCGGCAGCGCGACCACGGTCAATGAGATCAAGGTGACGTGGCCCTCCGGCGCGGTGACCGTGCTGCCCAGTGCGGCCATCAACCAGCGGATGACGATCGTCGAGGATGGAACGGTGGGCAACACCCCGCCTAGCGCCAATTTTTCGTTCACGAGCACCGGCCTGACCGTGAACGTGGATGGCTCGGCCTCCACGGATGACGGCGGGATCGTGAGTTATGCCTGGACGTTCGGCGACGGGGCGACGGGTTCCGGCATGACGGCTTCGCACACTTATGCGGCGGCCGGCACCTATACCGTCGGGCTGACGGTGACGGATGGCGAGGGGCTGACCGGGACGACGAGCAAGAGCGTGACCGTCAGCGCGGGCACGGGCGGCACCGGCGCGTTCCTGGAAGCGGGCGGACTCGTGTCGATGGAATCCGAAAACGCACAGAGCCAGGTGGACCGGGATGGTCATGCCTGGACGCTGGCGACCGCCAACGCCGGCTTCAGCGGCGCCGGCGCCATGCAGGCGACGCCCGACGACGGCACCCGCATCCGGACGGCTCCCGAGGCGGTGAGCCCGGAACAGGTGTTCGAGGTGAACTTCACGACGACGGGCACCTACTACGTCTGGCACCGCATCTGGGGCAACGATTCGAAAAGCAACAAAACGTTTTCAGGCATCGGAGGCGTCGCCGACGCCAGTCCGATGAGCGTCAGCACCTTCGGGGCGTGGACGTGGACCAACGGACGGCTCGATGGCACCGACGCCACGATCACGGTGGATACGCCCGGCATCCACACCGTGCATGTCTGGATGGCGGAGGACGGTGCGTCGGTCGACAAGATCATCCTCTCCACCGACGCCGGCTTCGCGCCGGAGGGCATCGGGCCCGCTGAGAGCCCGCGCGATGGCGGCGGCACCGGCAACAACGCGCCCGTGGCCAGCTTCACGCATTCGGCGACCGACCTCGCGTTGTCGGTCGACGGCAGCGCGTCCTCGGACAGCGACGGCACGATCGTGAGTTATGCGTGGACCTTTGGCGACGGCGCGACCGGCTCCGGCGCGACCGCGTCGCACACCTACGCGGCGGCCGGCACCTACACGGTGGCGCTCACGGTGACGGACGACGAAGGCGCGACCGGTACCGCGAGCCAGAGCGTGACGGTGACGGACGGGACGGGCGGCACCGGCGGCTTTATCGAAGCCGGCGGGATGGTGGTGATGGAGGCCGAGCATTTCCACGCCAACATCCAGCGCGGCGCCGACACCTGGGTGGCTGCGGCGGCCTACGCCGGCGCGAGCGGCGGCAGCTACATGGACACCACGCCCGACGACAACACGGAGATCAAGACCAACGCCGAGACGACGAGTCCGGAGTTGTCGTTCGATGTCGATTTCACGACCACGGGCAGCTATTACGTCTGGGGTCGCATCTACGCGCCGAGCAATAAATCCAACTCGATGCATGCCGGCATCGACGGCGTGATTTCCAGCACGACGAACGGCTGGCAGACCAATGCCCTCAACGAGTGGGTATGGGTCGCGCTGGTCAAGGGCGGTTCCGCCGTGCCGCTCTCCATCGGTTCGGCCGGCGCGCACACGGTGCATGTGTGGATGCGCGAGGACGGCACCGCCCTCGATAAGCTGGTGCTTACCACCGACGCCGGCTTCACGCCGACGGGTGAAGGTCCGGCCGAGAGCCCGCAGGCGGCGGCGCCGGTGGCTGGCGCGCTGCGGAGCGTCGCGGCCGAGGGCCTGACGCTTCAGGCCGAGGCGCTGCCGACCGCGTTTGCGCTCGAAGGCAACTACCCGAACCCGTTCAATCCGACGACGACGATCCGTTTCGCGCTGCCCGAGGCGGCGCAGGTTCGCCTGACGGTATACGACATGCTGGGCCGCGAAGTGGCCCGGGTGTTCGACGGGGAGCTGCCGGCCGGCCGCCACGAGGCGAGCTGGAACGGCCGCACGGACGCGGGCGCGACAGTTTCGAGCGGGGCGTACCTGCTGCGGATGTCCGCCGGCTCGTTTTCGGCCGTGCAGCGGATGGTGGTGGTGAAGTAGGCTAATAGGTTGCAGGTTG